>NZ_KV840310.1:0-157182 GCF_001839185.1 Staphylococcus sp. HMSC65H10
ATATATCAACCGAATTTGACAAAGAGCCTAATAAAGACAGAATTTACATTTGGAGGTATTTTAAAAGTGAGAAAATTAAACAAATTTTTTGCAGCTTTAGCTATTTCTACAATTTCCATCACTACTGTTCCAATTGATACATACTCAAATGCTGCACAAGCAGCACCGACTATCGGTACGAACCAAAAAGGAGAAGTAGTATTTGATAATTCACACGGGCAAACTGCGGGAGCAGCAGATTGGACGATTGATGGTGGCTTCTCAGATTATGCAAACAGTATTGTGAAACAAGGGTATAAGGTGACAGAACTGCGCGGGGAATCTAATATCACACCACAAGCCTTAAAAGGTAAAAAGATATTGGTTATTCCAGAAGCAAACATTCCTTTTAAAACCTCAGAACAAAAAGCAATGACTGATTTCACACAACAAGGAGGCAGTATTCTATTTATTTCTGATCACTATAACGCCGATCGCAACTTAAACCGAATTGATTCATCAGAAGCGATGAATGGTTATCGCAGAGGCGCATATTCAGATATGACAAAAGGTATGACGGACGGGGAACGTAAATCTAAAGCGATGCAAGATGTTCAAAGTACAGACTGGTTAGCACAAACATTTGGCGTACGCTTTAGATATAACGCTTTAAATAATTTAACAACCTCTCATATGTTACAAGGGAAAGAAGGTTTAGGAATCACAGACAATGTCAAAAGTGTCACAATACATGCAGGTTCTACACTTGCGATTACAAATCCTGATAAAGCTAAAGGAATTGTTTTTACACCTGAGGGTCTGACTGCTAAGCAGAAATGGGGACATGCGGTAGACGAAGGTGTTTATAATGGCGGCGGTCAAGCAGAGGGGCCTTATATTGCGGTTTCAAAAGTCGGAAAAGGTAAAGCAGCCTTTATTGGAGATTCTTCATTAGTAGAAGATAGTTCTCCTAAATATAAACGTGAAGATAACGGTCAAGCTAAGAAGACATATGATGGGTTTAAAGAAGCAGACAACGCACAATTGCTTAAAAATCTTACGACATGGTTAGGTAAATCAGAAAATGCAGATTCAATTACAGGATTAGGTGTTTCAAAAGATAAAGCCACTGCACTAAAAGATTTCGAGCAACCTGAAAATTCTACAGAACCGCAACAAGAGCCTTGGAATACACCACCAAGTCATTATAAGTGGTATGACCGTTCTACTTTTGCGGCAGGCAGCTATGGTGCAAAAGAAAATAAGGATGATACTGTAAAACCAGAAGACAATCAAAAACCGGATGGTAACACATCTAATACGAAATTAAACAGCAGCGGGGTGTCTTTCGAATTACCAAGTAATTTAGAGGCGGGCAGTACATTTTCAGTTAAAGTAACATTAAAGCATCAACCGAAAAATCAAACACTCTCTAATATACGTCTAGGTATTTATGCAGAAGGCGGTCAACAATTAGGTATATTTGGAGAAAATACAACGCCAGGTTACAGTACACCGCAACAAGTGAAAACAGATAGTCAAGGCAATGCTGTATTAACATTCGAAGGTAAAACAGCTTCTGATTTTAAAGGTGACGCAAATGTAAGGTTAAAACAAGGCGATACAACGATTAAGACACAACTTATTCAAATCAATTAACGTATTTCAGGAGGAATCACAGTGACACAGATAGCTTTTTACATCGTCAGTGATGTGCATGGATATATTTTCCCGACGAATTATCAAGAAAGACAACAACAATTGCCGATGGGTTTATTACATGCGGAACAACTCATCAATCAGGATAAAGTCAATTACCCGCTTCACGTTCTCATTGACAACGGTGACTTCTTACAAGGTTCTCCGCTGGGTCATTATCTAGCCAAAGAACTTGGTTCAGCAAAACAATTAGCGTATATTTATAACCATTTCAAATTCGATGCAGGTGTGATCGGCAACCATGAATTCAACTTCGGTATGTCGTATTTAAACCAGACACTAGAAGCACTCAATTATACTGTACTGTCTGCTAATATTTTAAAAGATGGCGAACCGTTCACAGGCCACGGTGTACGCTATATTGAACGCGGCGGGTTGATTATCGGAATCATCGGATTAACGACACAATATATTCCTCATTGGGAACAAGCAGCACATATTGAAGGTCTTACCTTCGAAAGCGCAGCAACCGCTTTAGAACGTTGGCTGCCAGAAGTGAAAGCGCATGCGGATATCATTGCGGTTTGTTATCACGGTGGTTTTGAATGTGATTTAACAACAGGCGAACCGACGGAAGACCTGACAGGAGAAAACGAAGGTTATGCGATGTTGAAACAGTTCCATCAAGATATTGACTTACTCATCACAGGACATCAACATCGTGAAATTGCGGAAACTGTTTATGATATCCCAGTCATCCAGCCCGGTGCGAAAGGTGAGAAGGTAGGAAGAATCATCATAGACGTTGAAAGAGGCAAAATACAAAATGCGGAAGTCAGTCTGCTTAGTAATGAAACATTAACACCTGCTTCTGATACAGAGCCTGAATTCGCACAAAAAATGGCCGCATTTGATGCGGAAGTGGATGCTTGGCTAGATGTGCCGATTGCGCGATTAAAGGAGACGATGATTGTAGATGATGCATTTGTCGCCCGCACAACACCGCATCCTTACATTAATTTCTTAAATTACATCTTAATGGATGTGAGCGGTGCTGATATTGCAGCATCTGCGTTGTTTGATTTGTCTAGTGGATTCGGAAACGAAGTGACTATGCGGGATGTCTTAAATAATTATCCATTTCCTAATACGTTCAATGTACTTGAACTGACAGGACAGGATATTAAAGATGCGATTGAATTAACTGCAGAATATTTTTCTGTCAAGGATGGCCAAGTCACTGTGAACCCAGAATTCATTTATCCTAAGCCGCAACATTACAATTATGATATTTACTCAGGTATCAGTTATACCATTAAAGTCAGCAACCCTGTCGGTTCACGTGTCGTGCAATTAGATTATCAAGGGAATCCGATCCATATGAAAGAGAGTTATAAGGTTGTCTTAAATAACTATCGTGCAGTAGGCGGGGGGAATTATCCGATGTTCAGTGCGGATAAAATTGTTGAAGATATTCAAACTGAAGGAGCACAATTGATTATTGATTATCTGCAAGCGCACCCAGAACTTAAGATTCCAAATGTTACTGATTTCAAAGTGGAAGTATAACTAGGTGTGTATTTATATGAATAGTACCAATTGGATTCATCCAAATAATAAAGCCGAAGAAAAGATCTAGATTTTCCTTGGCTTTGAAACACAAACGTGTATTAGAAAGTTTATTAAATTGTAAAAGGACGATTTTCATTTTGTGAAAATCGTCCTTTTGAATATTGGAACATTTATATTCTGACATTCATTTTATTGATTATTAGATTAAACTTCTTGAACGTCTACATCGATTTTTTCGATACGGTTATAAGCACCGTGGTCTACAGGACCTACGAAGTCGTTCATTTTCCAACCGTTTTTAATTGCAGATGCGACGAATGCTTTTGCGTTAACAACTGCATCTTTAGGTGATTGGCCGTTTGCTAGGTTAGCAGTTGTGGCTGCTGCGAACGTACAACCAGCACCATGGTTATAACTTTGTTGGAACATATCTGTTGTTAATTGATAGAATTTATCGCCGTCGTAGTATAAGTCATAAGATTTTTCTTGATCTAATGCTTTACCACCTTTGATGACTACATTTTGTGCACCTTGATCATAAATGATTTTAGCTGCTTTTTTCATATCATCGATAGATTTTAATGTACCTAATCCAGATAATTGACCAGCTTCAAATAGGTTAGGTGTTGTAACTGTTGCTTTAGGTAATAGATATTTAATCATTGCATCTGTATTACCTGGGTTGAGTACTTCATCTTCACCTTTACAAACCATAACTGGGTCAACAACGAAGTATTTCGCACCTGACTCTTCAAATGCTTCTCCTGCACGTTTGATGACTTCTTCAGTACCTAACATACCTGTTTTGACAGCGTCTGGTCCAATAGAGATTGCTGTTTCTAATTGTTTGTTAAATACGTCGAAAGGAATTGGTGTTACATCGTGTGACCATGTTTCTTTGTCCATTGTCACGATTGCTGCTAAAGCAACCATTCCATAAGTGTCTAATTCTTGGAATGTTTTTAAATCTGCTTGCATGCCAGCTCCTGCACTTGTATCTGAGCCTGCAATTGTTAATACTTTTTTCAATGCCATATGTTCATACACTCCCTAACGTTTCTTTTACTCTATAATAACATGTTTACAAGGGTGGATTGAACTTTTTGATATATCGTGTGTTATCATAGTTTTGAGGTGATACCATGGAGTGGTCTGAAGTATTTCATGATATAACAAGTCGTCATGATTTCAAAGCAATGCATGATTTTTTAGAAAAAGAATATACGACAAAAATAGTTTATCCTGATAGAGAAAATATATATCAAGCGTTTGATTTAACGCCTTTTGATAAAGTAAAGGTCGTTATCTTAGGCCAAGACCCATATCACGGCCCTAAACAAGCGCATGGACTAGCATTCTCTGTTCAGCCAGAAGGAAAGTTTCCACCTTCTTTACGCAATATGTATAAAGAACTAGAAGATGATATCGGCTGCAAGAGAACGGTATCTCACTTGCAAGATTGGGCGAAAGAAGGCGTGTTATTATTAAATACTGTCTTAACTGTGCGTAAAGGTGAAGCTCATTCACACCGTGGTATCGGTTGGGAAATCTTTACGGATGAGATTATTAAAACCGTTTCTGAACAGCGTGACCATGTGGTCTTTATTTTGTGGGGTAAACCTGCACAACAAAAAGAGAAGTTAATAGATACGTCTAAACATGATGTGATTAAGTCAGTACATCCAAGTCCATTATCAGCGTATCGCGGTTTCTTTGGATCTAAGCCGTATTCTCAAGCGAATGCTTATTTAGAAGCACATCATCAAACACCAATAAATTGGTGTGGTGAGGAGGCTATGGATGAATAAAGAGAAGTTAATTGCGTTAATTGAACGTGAATTAGTACAAGCGGATGAAGCGGCGAGTGAAGCGGAATTCAGCAAGCATATGTATGCGATTCATACACTGACTTCACTGTATACAGATAGTGATTCAAGTGACGTGCCTGCACGTTCATCAAAACAAACAAGTATGACGTATCAGCAAGCGCCTTCAGTGACGTCTCCAAGTTATACGACAAGTTCACATTCACAAGTATCAGCGGCAGAAATTAAAGCGATGGGTGGGAAAGTGTCATCGCAACAGAACTCATCGAATTTATCGACACCACCGGGGAACTCTAATAAAATGGTAACTGATGACGAATTAGGAAATGGCGATTCTATTTTTGACTTTTAATGACAAAGGAGAGACTTTATATGAACTTTAAAACGATGAAAACGTTCGTAGCAATTGGCGCTGGGTGTGCAGCACTTTCAGTTGCGACTGGTGCGTTTGGTGCACACGCATTAGCAGATAAATTATCACCGCATTATTTAGATGTGTGGAACAAAGCAACAACATATGAAATGTATCACAGCTTAGGTTTAATCGGCATTGGTATCTTAAGCGGTACAACTAAATTGAACTTAAAAGCTGCAGGTTGGATGATGCTTGGCGGTATTGTTATCTTCAGTGGCTCATTATACACTTTATCATTAACACAAATTAAACCGTTAGGTGCAATTACACCAATCGGCGGAGTGTTATTTATCGCTTCTTGGGTAACTTTACTCGTACAAACACTAAAATTAAAAAAATAAACTAATAAACGGTTCAAAAATTCACCTCACAGGGTATAATGTATCGAATGAGGTGAATTTTTATTATGGGAAAAATAGAGAAAAGACACCATAAAAAAGTAGACCGAGGAGATTTACAACAAAACCTATCTGAGAAATTTGTATGGGCCATTGCCTATGGTTCATGTATAGGTTGGGGGTCATTTATTTTACCAGGGGACTGGATCAGTCAATCTGGTTCTATCGCAGCAGCAATCGGGATTACAATTGGTGCATTACTAATGATTATTATTGGCGTGAGTTATGGCGTATTAGTGAAACACTTCCCAGTATCTGGGGGTGCATTTGCGTTCAGTTATTTAAGCTTCGGGAGGTATGTCAGCTTCTTCTCATCATGGTTCCTGACATTCGGTTATATTTGTGTGGTCGCATTGAATGCCACCGCGTTTAGCTTACTCTTGAAGTTTATGATGCCGGGCGTACTTGAACACGGTAAGCTATATACCATCGCTGGATGGGATGTTTACATTACCGAAATTATTATCGCAACAGCTTTACTTTTACTCTTTACATTTATTACCATTCGTGGTGCACAAGTTTCAGGTAGTCTGCAGTACTACTTCTGTATCGCAATGGTAGTCGTTGTTTTATTAATGTTTTTCGGATCATTTTTCGGTAGTGGTTTCTCATTGAGCAACTTACAACCTTTAGCTGACGAGAAAAAAGGATGGTTTACATCAATTATTATGATTGTAGCTGTCGCACCTTGGGCGTATGTCGGGTTTGATAATATTCCACAAACCGCGGAAGAATTCGACTTTGCGCCGAATAAAACATTTAAATTGATTGTTTATAGCTTGCTTGCGGCAGCTGGCACATACGTTTTAATGATTTTATATACGGGCTGGTTAAGCAGCCGTGGCGCAGAAAACAGCGACTTATGGGTAACAGGTGCTGTGACACAACAATCCTTTGGCTATATTGGTTTATTTGTCTTAGCTGTAGCAATTACTATGGGGATTTTCACAGGACTTAATGGTTTCTTAATGAGTTCAAGTCGTTTGTTATTCTCAATGGGACGTTCAGGTATTATGCCTGGTGTATTCAGTAAAATCCACCCAAGATTTAAGACGCCATATGTCGCAATCTTATTCTTAGGTGCTTTAACATTAATTGCACCTTGGTTAGGACGTACTGCATTGACATGGATTGTAGATATGTCTTCAACAGGTGTATCTGTCGCATATCTTGTGACATGTTTATCAGCAACGAAATTATTCAGTTATAATAAAGAAAGTAATACTTACGCACCGATTTATAAAACATTTGCGATTGTCGGTTCAATCTTTGCGTTTATTTTCTTAGGATTACTCTTAATCCCAGGATCACCAGCCGCATTATCAACACCATCTTATATTGCGTTGATTGTATGGTTAGTTCTAGGCTTAGCATTCTTCGTTGTACGTTATCCAAAATTAAAAAATATGGATAAAGACGAACTGAGTCGACTAATCTTAGATACAAGTCAACAAAAAGTAGATGAAATCTTAGATGAACCAGACTCTGAACCTACTCAAACAAAAGCATAAATTATATATTAAGAGCGATGATCTAATTAGAGGTTCATCGCTCTTTTCTTATGAAATCATAAGTTTTAAAAGATACAACTGTACTATAATCACGCATAATTACTTGCATTAACTAAAGGAATAATATAAGTTATTAAAAACAAATAAAATGGAGATTCCATGGTATTTGTTGAAAATCCACTTAGGAGGAACGATATGGAAAAGATGGTCGAGCAGTTTATCGATCAATTTGGTTACCTCGGTGTATTCTTATTAATCGCATTAGAAAACATTTTTCCACCTATCCCATCAGAACTGATTTTAACATTCAGTGGTTTCTTGACGTTACATTCAGATATGAATGTCGTAGGTGTCATTATTGCGGCAACGTTAGGTTCTGTATTCGGAGCCATTGTACTTTATTTTGTGGGTCGTTTATTATCAACAGAACGTTTACAGAAATTAGCGAATGGTAAAACCGGAAAAATCTTGCGTTTTAAAGCGAGTGATATTGAAAAAGCAGATGATTGGTTTGATAACCATGGTAAAAAGATTGTTTTCTTTGCACGTTTTATTCCTGTTATTAGAAGTTTAATCTCTATACCAGCTGGAACAACTCATATGCCTTTAACATCATTTATTATACTGACAACTCTTGGTACATTGATATGGAATACAGTATTAGTCATTTTAGGTCAACAAGCTGGAGAAGCATGGCCAAAAATTTCAGCCGCATTTGATTCTTTTTCAAGCATTGTCTTGATTCTTTTAGTTTTATTACTTATTGTTGGAATCATTTATTATGTGAAGCAACGTTTTAAAAACTCAAAATCAGATAAATAATTAATCGCCGTTATCTCCCTAGTGTTTAAAAAGGGGATAACGGCGATTTTTGAAATCATTTTTAAATAGAACTATTGATTTTACTCATTAATTCTATTTAATTGGTGTTTATGTTAGTTTATTTCTGTTTTCTTGATAAAATCGAATAAGGGTATCCCATATTTAAAAATGCATATAAATAGGGAATAAGTCCCATTGTGAATATACATAAATATGCTCATTTGAAATGTTCAATTCTTTTTGAATCGCCGATATAATGGTTTCTTTTGGCTCTTTGCTTAAAAGGCTATAGTAATGTTTGCCTTCTTTCTCTGTTTGGTAACGCCAAGCACCAAGATATTTGAGAGAATCAATGTTAGGAAGTGCTGATTCATTTTTGATGGAAACAGAATAACTTAAATATAATTCATCGTGAAGTTTAGGGCATGATTTACGAATTCTTCGATTGATTAAAATACTAAAAAATAAAGTGATTAGAAAAACAATGAGCATAATTTGAATTGGCATTATTAAAGTAGATGATGGTTTGCCAATTGCAGTGTAGTAAGACCATAAGGCAACACAAATTATCATTGTCAAAATTGCCAAAGTAAAGTTTATACGCTTAAAGAAACTAAGATATTCATGTTCAATGTTTTTGGTATCGCTAATAGTACTGTATATAGGATCATCATTATTTTTAAGATAACTATAAAGCACAGTATACTTTGAGTAAAAAAGTTTTTTTGCTAGTACTGAGAGGAAAGGATTTTCACTTCTATTTTGACTATTTCCTTCTAAGTCTTTTGTTTTTGCAAATGTTACATGAAGTGTTGTGTTACGAACTTCAGGGTCTTTTTCAAAAGTATAGATGTTATTTTGTATATCCTTTAATACATAACCTTTCTGCTGTTGGCTTTCT
The DNA here is from genome assembly GCF_001839185.1 of Staphylococcus sp. HMSC65H10. Lineage (NCBI taxonomy): Bacteria > Bacillati > Bacillota > Bacilli > Caryophanales > Staphylococcaceae > Staphylococcus > Staphylococcus sp. HMSC65H10. The sequence goes on from NZ_KV840310.1 coordinate 9,084, forward strand.
AAGTAACGAATTTCCGAAGGGCTGCCCTTGCAATAAAATTTGATGTTTTTCATGATGATGTACCTTCTTTCATAATCGGGTGAAAAATAGCTAATAAAAGTTTGGATGTTATATTATCAACTAATATCTTATAATATTTCTTTACAAATGTCAAACGCTTAAATATAATTATATATGATAAGTAATGCATTATATATCAAATAAAAAAGAAGGAGTGATTTTTATGGAAGACAATAGCAAAAAAGACTTAATTTTTGAAGAAATGGATTTTGACTTCGAAGTGATAAGCGATGATGAGATGGAAAATATTTTCTCAGGAAAAGGATATGGATTTCACAATTATTTAGAAATGTCAGCAAGTTTAGCTTTTGCAGCTACTGGCATTGCTTCAGGTTTAGATTGTTGTTATGCCAATACATGTACTGAATTAGGATGTTGTTAGTATGAATTTCGAGGGCAAAGTTGTGTGATAATTCACACTACTTTGTCCTTCAATATATGGAGGTTAAACCATGAAAGCTGTAATACTTACTAATGATGAATATAGCCATGTGCAAAGTATTTTAGATTTAACCAAAGAGTTGAGAAATGCGAATGTTGAAGTAACCGTATTTATAGGAAAAATCTTAAGCGAAAGATTTAAATTTTCTACAGGTGTTAAATTAAAATTTTATCCTGATGTAATATCTGTCCAAAATAAGACTCTGTTTGAAAACAACTATTCTAATTTAATGAAATTGCAAAAATCAAAAATAAAACATTCGACGAATAGTGAATTAATAGAGGTTCATAAGCAAATGTTAGAATATAACTTTGAATCTTCAGAAAATTACTACAAAAATATAATTTCCGAAGTCAAAAAAATAAATCCAGACTACATTATAAGAGATGCATGTGCAATTTACGGTAGAAAGATAGCGGATGAACTAGGAATTAAATGCATTGGCTATGCAACAAGTATGATTTTTAGGGAAAAAGAAGTGATTAGTAACCCTGATCTTGCTTTACAAAATATATATGGTGTAAAAATTTTTAGGGAAAACAATGACGAGTTGAAAGAACTGTTAAAAAGTTTGATAGAAAATATTAAACACTATTCTAAAAAATATAAATACAGAAAATTGCCATTATTGTATCAAATGGATCCTGACGAAAGAATCAATTTCTCATATGGCTTGCCATTTGATGATACTATTAAAAATAATAATTATTATTATTTAAAACCTCCATTATTCTATGATTTAAATCATACAAAAAATAGGAATAAAATTGATTTGATATATGTTAGCTCTGGTACAATCACCTCTTTTCCATTAGAAATATACAAAAAAATTATGAAAATAAGCAGGGTTTGTAAATTTGATTTTAAAATTTCTTTCAAGTTGACCAACTTAATAAAGATTAAAAATAGCCATAGATTAGATAATGTAGAGTATAGTAGTTTTTATTCTCAAAGAGAAATGCTAGAAATATCAAAACTACATATTACTCATGGAGGTTACAATAGCATCTTAGAATCTTTATATTATTTGACACCAATGATAGTCCTACCAATGAGATATGATCAATTTATAAATGCTAATATGGTTGTGAAACAGAACTTAGGAACTTATATGGATTCTTATGAATTTTGTAATATGAACGAAGAGAGTTTAAAAGAAGTGATAGATACATTGTTAAAACCCGAACAAGTATTTAGAATGCTAGATTACCGAGAAAAGTTATTAAGAATGGAGTTGGATAATAGTTATATTTGTAAATATATTATAAAGGATAATTTATTAACATGAGGTACAAAACGATATGTCAAGAATATACTAATGATTGCGGACCAGCATGTATAGCGACAGTAGCAAAATATTATGGTAAAAATATAAGTGTTCCAAAGGTTAAAGATAGTATTGAAAAGAATGACAAACCATTAAATTTAAAGGATATGAAGTTGGCCTTGGAAAAGTTTGGTTTTAATACAAAATTTGGAAAAATTAAAAAAACGAATTTATTTAAGGTTAGAACGCTTCCGTTTATACTATCAATAAGAATAAATGATTCAAACCATTATATCGTTGTATTTTCGATTAAAAAGAACCATATAATAGTAGGAGACCCAACTACAGGAACAATCAAAATCAACAAGACAAATAATATGTTTGATGAAATTAATGCAATAATACTTTTAAAAACAAATATACATTTTCAAGATGTCGAAGAAAGCAAGAGTTTCGAAGAGTATTTTCGTAATATTCTGATTATAAATAGGAGAAGAGTTCTTAAAATTTCTACCATTTCTATACTTTTGACCATATTATCTATTTCATCATGTTTTATATATAGCTTTATGTTTGATTATATAATCCCTCAAAAGAGTATTAGTAAAGTAATAATAACATGTTCATTCTTCGGACTAATATATATATTGAAGTTTATTTGTGATTATTTAAGGCAAAAATCCATAATTCTTTATTCTCAAAAAATAGAAAACCATATTATGAGCGACATTTATAATTCGTTGCTGTATTTACCGAAAAGGTATTTTGAAATAAGAAAGAAAGGTGATATATTAGCAAGAATTCATGATGCATTTAGCTTAAAAAATACACTTTCTGTAACATTAACTTCTATTTCTATGGATAGCTTAATAATAATAGTTGGAATATCTGCACTCTCTATAATAAGATACGAGTTATTAGTTTTAATTGTTATACAAATAGGTTTTTCTATATTTTTCCTTAAAATTTTCAAAAGTAAAATAATAGAGTTGGACAAAGAAGTAAAAATAAGATCGTCAAATCTAGAAGCAATAATTAATGATATAATCAATGGGTATCAACACGTTAAGATAAATAGTGCTGAAAATTTAAAGTTGTCTAAAATATGGAGTGAATATTCAACTATATCAAACCTTAATGTCAAATATGGGAATGTTATTACTTTGAATATAAATTTGTCAGAATTATCGGATAATTTATTTAGGATTATTTTATTATGTGTAGGGTCATATTTGGTTTTAGAAAGGAAGATTAGTTTAGGTGAACTAGTCACATTTATTTCAATCTCTACATTTTTTAATAACCCAATAAAAAATTTAGTCAATTCAATACCTCAATTCTTGTCTGCGAATATAACGTATAATAGGACACTAGAAATAATTGATTGCAGAAAAGAACAAATATATGATAACAAAGAAATATTTGAAGAATTCAACACTTTAGAAGTTAAAGACATTTCATATAGCTACGAAGGAAAATATATATTGAAAGATTTAAACTTAACATTTTCTAAAGGAGAAATAATTGGAATCATAGGAAACTCTGGCTCTGGTAAAACGACACTTATTAATCTAATTTATGGGTTTTTAAAGTTGCAGAATGGATTAATATTGATCAATGGTAAACCAATAACAACATATAAATTAAAATCACTTAGAGAAAAAATAGGTTATGTAGCTCAGTCTTCTTATTTATTTTCCGAAAGTATCAAATCGAATATGATAGGCTGTTCTGAGGAAAAAGAAAATGAAATGAAAAAGTTGATTAAGGAATTTGGACTAGAAAAAACAGTTCTGTCACTACCAAATAAATACGATACGATTGTAGCTGAAGGAGGAAGTTCATTCTCAAAAGGCCAGTTGCAAAAATTTTGTATAATCCAGCAATTACTTAGGGATACAGAAATATTAATATTAGATGAAGCAACAGCTTCTCTAGATATACTTAGCGAAATTAAAATTATGAGAACACTAAAAGAATATAATAAGAGCATAATAGTTGTATCCCATAAGGTGAGTACAATGCTGAATTGTGACAACATTTATATTTTGGAAGATGGAAAATTGAAATTTAATGGTACACATAAAGAACTATTAGTTAGAAGTAAATATTATAGAAGTATTTATGAGCATCAAAAGATTTGAAGTTTTAAATGTTTGGGGTGATTTAATGAAAGATAAAGTAAGAAAACCGATATACAAAGTATCTAAAAAATACATTGTTAGAAGAACTCCTAATGGAAAGTTTAATGATTTACTAGAATTTCAAAAGTTAGCCGTTGAGGAGAAAATAGATGTCTTAAGGCAAGATAAAAAGTTTAGAGAAGCTTTATTTATAGCAAGTACAGATTTATACGAGACATTTATAACTAACGATATCTGCACAAAAGAAGTATTAAATAGTATAATAAAGTACTATATAAGATATACAACAAGAGCAACACCGTTTGGTCTTTTTTCTAAGTGTGGGATTTTAACTGATTCTAGTGAAATAAAGAACTTTCAAAAAACAGTAATAGAAGTTAGTAAACAATGGATTTCTGAATTAGTTAAGAAGTTAGAAGAAAAAGACAGGATTGTGAAAAAATTAAAGCTTAAAGTTAATTCATCGTTATATTCAGATAACTATAGAATTAATGATTTTTTTGGTAAAAGCAAACAATCCAACAATCCCCATAGATATACAATTATAATAAATGATTTTATAGCTGATCATTTGAAATATATCGGAAACAAAGAAGTGAGTGTTAGCAATTTAATCAAATTTTTCACTCAAAAATACAAGTGTAATGAACAGGTTTATTTAAAAGTTTTGAAAAAAACATTAAAGAAAAATATTTTTTATACTAATTTAAGGTGCCACATAAGTAGTAATGAACATTTAGTTTTAATTATGCAAGAGTTGAAATCAATAGACGAGAAAGCATCAGCTGAGTTAAGTGATTTATTACATTTACTTGAGTATACAAATCAAAATTTAAGCGAAAAGAATTTAGAGAGATTAACCAATACACTAAAAAAATAACTAAATCCAAAAGATATTTGGATTGTAGTATGATAGATGGTTTGAAATGCGATATGAGTTTAGAAGATGATAGGATTAAAATCATAGAGAAATTTGCTGATTATGCTAATTGTATTTCTTTTAAAATTAATGAAGAATTATCGGGATATAGACTTTTCAATTTTAAGTCGAAATTCCTTGAAAAATATGGATATGATGAAGAAGTCCCTGTGTTATCTGCTCTTGATCAATATTATGAGTATTTAAAAGATAACGAAAATGAAATTTTTACTAAAAGCAGAACTTATATAAAAATAAGAAATTATATTTATAATTTAATAGATAAATCTAACCATATCAATTTAGACTCTAACTTTTTTAAAGGATTGTATGAAGAAGTTTTTAATGAACAGAAAATTATAGGTCAAAGTTTAGAGTTATTTACAACTCAATTTGGAGACGATGATAAGTATTTTTACTTATCTAGAGCAATCGGATCATTACAAGCTGGAAGCACAATAAGTCGCTTTTACAATGAATTTCCGGAAAAATACCAGAAGTTTATAGTGGAAAATAATAAACGATTAAATAACGTCTATAATAGTAATAACATAAAATTAGTTAATTTATTGCCTGATTCGAACAGTCTCATTGCTCCCGATGTAATTCCTAATCATTGTTTTACTGATGAGGTGGTAACTATAAATGAGTACGTCCCTAAAAATAATGTGGAAAATATTAATTTTGATGATATCCTTATCGGAATTAATAAGAGTAATCGGATATACTACAAGAAAATCGGAGATGATAGACAAATAGAATTCACAAATTTTAGTAATTTAAATAATAAAATTGTTGGTGAAGCTTACGATTTTTTGATTACTTCTTCAAGATACAATGACCCTTATTTATTTTTAAAAATTTTAATTTGCATTTTAGAACCGTTTCATCAAAAGCCAGCTATATTTTATAACAAGTTACAAGTTTTCCCAAAACAGTTAGTGATAAATTATGATAATCAAATCAAAAATTTTGATAGTATTGAATATGCAAAAGAGTATTTTAAAGCTGATTATTTCTACATACAAAATGGAGATAACAGATTACTTATTTGTACTAATATTGAAGAAGATAGAGAAATTTTAAAAAAAGAATTAAAACGAATGCGCAGTTTAACTCTGAATGGTGTTGAAAAGGACCTTTTGGAAAGGTTGAATAATGAACGTGATATCGATTACTCAGAAAAAGTATATCAATTATTTATTGAAGAAATCAATGAATCAAAAAAAACGATTAACATTCCAAGAAGAATTTCAGAGCCAGCTACTAATTATAGAACGTCATTTCCTTTTGAACAATGGACGCAATTCAACATATATATGCATAAGGATATTCAAAATCATTTTCTAACCAATTATTTATTGGTTTGGATTAAACAAAATAAGGTTAGTGATTACTTCTTTATTAAGTATAAAGATGAGAAAGGAAATCATATAAGGTTTAGAGTTAACAAGTTGACTTTCAAGTTAATGGAAGACTTTTTAATTTTTCTACGTAAGTTAAAAAATGATTCGTTTATTTATAGTTATGAAATTGTACCATATCGACGCGAAATAGAGAGGTATGGTAATTGTGTTGATTTCGGTTTAGTAGAAAATCACTTTGTTGACCAATCTAAGTTATCAATGAATTTAATTGGGCTTTCAAAATTACAAATAGATTTTAATGTTGTTGTGTATTGTATTAATGCTTTGAAAATTATGGATGTAGACTTCACATTAGTGACAAGTATATTAGGAGAAAAGAGAGACGCTGTTAACGATGCGCTATATAGGAAAATAAGTAAAGATTTATTAGCCTTTTATAAGAACTATGAGTGTATAAAATTTGATTATACATCTTTAAAAGTATATTCAATAGAATTAAAGGGGAAAAATGTAGATTCATATAAAAAGACAAACATTTTATTTAGCATGATTCATATGCTCTGTAATAGGGTCTATGGTATTGATAGAACTTCTGAGAGAAGGATTCTTGATTTTACAAGAAAGTTTTTGAAGACATTGTCTTTTGTTGAGGAGAGTGAAAATTGAATTTAAGAAATGAAGTTCTTTCGTTTGTGAAAAATCAAGTTAATGACTATCGGAATATTAATTGCTCATTACTGATAGATAGCTATATTAGAAAAAAGACAAACAAATCTTATTTAGATAATGATAAGATTAAAGAATGCCTTGCTAGTATTAAACCTAGGTTAAAAACACTGGATAATGTAAATGGTATACCGTTACTTGGGTACTCATTATCTGTATCTAATGACATATTAGATAATGTTACTTATACTAAATTAAAAGAGTTAACAAAAATAGAAAGTATAAAAAGAGTGAAATTAAATTTAACTCGGAAGATTTCGCTAAAAAATGAAGAACTGATGAGTGGTAATTCAGGTTTGATAGATTATTTAGCACACAATTATTTTGATGAATCTATTAATTTAATCCTTTTAGAACTCGAAAGAATCTACCATTTGATAGGCTATAATAATAGTTCTGCAATTATATGCCCGAAATGGAGTACAAAAGACTTTTTTAATCTTGATGATATTCGCGATTTTCCTGATGGTCATATCAGGTTTGGATTAGCACACGGTAGTTCGTCGTTATTAATTTTTCTTGCGAAATGTTTAAAAAAAGACATTGGAAATAATAAAATAAACAAAGATAAAATGAGTGTAGTTATAGATCATCTAGTTAATGAAATTATTTATACTAATAATATAACTTCATGGCCAGCAAAAAAAGATATTATTGTTCATGATAAATATAAGAGCAATGTTTATATCATGAGTTGGTGTTATGGTGTTGCAGGAATATGCTATTCAATAAGTTTAGCGGGAGAAGCACTAAATGAAAAGTGGTTGAAAGATTTTTCTGAGAAAATACTTATAAAAAATATTGAGAACATAGATTATGATTATTTGTTTGATTCATTTTCGATTTGTCATGGATATTTAGGGCTTTATTTGGTTATGAGAAGGTTAGGTTTGAGTTGTGAAAAATTACATTATAAGTTAATCGAGCATGCAAATAAATTTATAAATGGCTTTGGAAACGAAGAAAATCATTGGAATATTCTTAATGGATATACCTCTTCAATATTAGGGATGTGTTCCCTTTTTTTAGAGAATGAACCTGATGATGTATTAAATAAAATGATTTTTCTTTCGGATTGGTAATTGATTGTTACGAAAAATATATGATGAGTAATATTTATTTGGTGCTTGTTGCAGAATGAATTGCAGTTTTTTTGGTTTGATTGTAACCCCGTTTTTTATATTAAGTGCATCGCCTCATGGTTAAATATTTCATGAGGTGTTTTTTGTTGTATGCTTGTCGTGGCTAATTATATAGCAGCGAAAGTCTTCTACAGACTTGAAAATAAAGATTATTAACACATGACAGAGGACATGTGTGAAATCAAAGGTTAATAGAAGTAGGACATAAATATCTACATTACTGGAAACATTGGTATAAGGTAAATTTATCATGAAGTTAAAGAAAAGTAATGTAATATTCGATTATTGATAAAATATAGTGCTTAAAGAGGGGATAACGGCGATTTTAATAGTATCAATATGTCCATAATACTAATTTTTATATTGTGAAATATATTATATTTGTGTAGAAGAAAACATTCGAGTTAAGCAACTGAAATGAATAAGAAGGTGACAACATGAATACCACAAAATTAGTTGTTTTATTTGGTATTGTTGGTATCATACTTGCGGTGAATTATCAGTTGGATTTGATTGTTCCTGTTCCGCTTTTAGTTGGTGCGAGTACTATACTTATTGTGAACTTATTTAAGAAATTGTTGAAATCGAAAGACAAATGAAATCAAAACGCATACCTTCTACTTTTGAAAGTATGCGTATTGATTTTGTAATCTTAGTTTGGTTTTCGTACTTTTAGGATTTGGATGAGATATAAGAAAATGAAAGTGATACCACCATATTCCAATAAGTCAATACAATTATTTTTATCTATGAGTGTGGGGTTATCTGATAAATAATTAGTAATCATCAGGTAGCATCCGCATATTAAAATTGTGAGAAGTGTCGCTAAAGATGATGGACGTGCTATTTTTCGATTCATGATGTTATCCTTCTTCCTACGTTATGTATACTTTTAGTTACATTTTAAATATTCCGATAATTTTATACAAGCACTTTTATATTGTTTTTATGCAGAACGAAATTATTTTTTTGAATGCGGATCTATTATAACAACTCACACACCCTGTAAAGCTGACATGTACACTTTACAGGGTGTGTTTGATGACTTGGAATATTACGAATATTATGATCTTGTTTTAGGTGTGAATTTACTTTTGCTCGTCATGACTAAGCGTGCAAGTTGATCAGCAAAGAGCAAGCCCATTGCAATGGCACCTGCAATTAAAGTCACTTCTAGCATAGTAGGAACTGCTTTACTGAACTGTAAAATAATTAAGCTTTTTGTAGTATCAAAAGCGAGACCTCCAGGCACTAAAGGGATAATACCAGGCACCATAAAGATAATGACAGGTTCTTTTTTAAAACGTGCCATGATATGACTGATAATACCTAGTGTCAGACTAGAAAAGAATGAAGCGTAAATTGTATGAATGTGTAGGCCAGAAGATAAGAAGATATAAACCATCCAGCCACAGGCACCGACAAAACCGGCCCAGAAATACATGCGTTTTGGCGCATCAAATATAACACAGAAGAACAGTGATGCAATATAACTAAAGAAAAAATGTAAAACCCAAAAGAGCATCTTGTCATCACCTTCCTAAAAGAGTAAAAGCATTGTGCCGACACCGGCGCCTATGCCGAATGAAGTCACTAATGCTTCTAAAGATTTGGTTGTAAACATCATCATATGACCGCCGAATAAATCTTGAATCGCATTCGTAATCAAGACTCCAGGTACAATCGGCATGACGGCCGCGATGATAATCGCAGAAAGCGATCCGTCTGGTACTAAGTTATGACCGAGTATCGCAATGCCTCCAATGACAACAGAGCCTAAAAACTCTGGGATAAATAAAGTTTTTAAGTTCGCACGATATAACATTTCGACTAACAAATAACCCAAGCTTCCAGCAAAAATAGTAGCAACAATATCTACAAAATTACCAGTCTGTAAATATAAGAAGCTGATTGAAATAATTGCGGCTGCGATGCCTTTATAAATTAAATCATGGGTTTGTTTGGCATCATAAATCCTTTTTAAAGTCTCATAGGCTTCTTCTAGGTCAATTTTTCTTGCCGAAAGCTTACGAGAAACAGAGTTTGTCTGTGAAATTTTGATTAGATTGGTATCACGTGACTCAATACGATACATGCGTGGTGTCGTTTGATTATCTAATAAAAAATTGATAACTGTATTTGTGACGAAGCTGTTGCTTTCGTAAAAACCAAGTGTTTCGGCAATACGTGTCATTGTTCCCTCTACACGTGTGCCTTCAGCGCCGGACTCTAATAAAATACGTCCTGCTAACATGATAGTATCTTTCGCAAGGCGTTCTTTCGGGGTATCTTCTATATAACTTATTCTATTATCTAGTTCCATAACATCACTCATTTTCCTTTGTTGTATATGTAATATTAAACTTTTTAGAAAATTCAATTAGTATACCTATTATGTCGGAAAATACATAGAGAAACAACCTAAGATTTCGTTTTGATTATGTAAACTTTTTTCAAGAACAGTGACATAGGAGAGTGGAAAGAGGTTAAAATGATATATACAAACAATAAATGATAAATGTAAAATATTATGTGTATAATTTCTAATTAGGTATCATAATATGCTTGCATACTATATCTAATGTTTCAAATATTTCAAAACGGTTAAAGTTATAATGGTTAGCTGTTAAAGCATGTTAACTGAGTAGCGACAGTGGCTGCTTATCAGTTAACCAGCTAAACAAGTAGTGGCAGAGTTCTCCAAGGACACTACACGAGGGATGAGCGGCACTGTATTTCAAGCCATACATGTGTACGCTTAGACGGCAGAAGCTACCGACATTAAGAGTGGATGATGCCGAGAAGAACGTGCCGCTAACGTACAGGCTGTGTCGACAGCGTACATGTGGTACATAGGTGTCGTTCAATTCTTAATGCTGGTCTAGTCTTCTGCTTTAATTAATGAATAACACCATTACTATAGATTACTTGAAGAGAACTTACAGCGAGAGGGGCGTTGTAGAGTTCTCTTCCATCTTAATAACGTACGTTATCTTGTAGCCCTTGGAGGAGTTTATACATAGAAGTGCACCTGTTCTTTGATTTTAGAGCAGGTGCTATTTATATATGAAAGAAGGGACTGATATCGATATCAGTCCCTTAGTTTCGTTATATTATTTTGTGTAGCGTTATTTAAATACTGAAGAATTTTTCTAGACTGTCTTCAGGTAATCTATGGCCGATAAAGAAGCTACCGAATTCTCCATAACGTGCTGTTGTTTCATCGAAACGCATTTCATAAACGATTTTTTTGAATTGCAGTACATCATCAGAGAATAGTGTAACGCCCCATTCGTAATCATCAAAGCCGACTGATCCTGTGATGAATTGTTTGATTTTACCTGCATATTTGCGTCCGATCATACCGTGGTCATACATCAATTTTTGACGTTCTTCCATTGAAAGCATGTACCAGTTATATGTTTCGTTACGGCGTTTATTCATTGGGTAGAAGCAAATATATTCTTTTTCTGGTAATTCAGGGTAAAGACGTGCTTTTACATGAGGGTTCTCATATGGGTCTTCGTCTGATTTTCCAGCAAGATAGTTACTTAATTCAATGACAGAAACATATGAGTATGTCGGGATTAAGTAATCTGCGATACGTAATTTGTTCAATGCTAGTTCTATTGCATTCAATTCTTGCATTTCAGGACGTAATACCCAAAGTAAAATGTCAGCTTTTTGACCTGTTACGTTATAAAGTACATGGTCACCGTTATGATGCTCACGTACTGAACCTAATTTTTCTAAGAAATCTTGGAATTCTTTGACAATTTCTTGACGGTCTTCATTAGGTACAAGACGTAATGTCGGCCAATCGATTGCATATAATAAATGGAGGCTGTACCAACCATCTAATGTTTCTGCTGCTTGACTCATTAATATCGCTCCTTTTGAAATATCTTTTAATTCAATTCAAATTTTATCATAAAGACAGAGACAAAGCATACAAATCGATTAAAGGTCGGAACGTGGAAATTACTTCGCAAATGGCGTATAATTATGGATGAAAAAATATTAAAAAGCGAGATTTTCAAGGAGGATATTATGCCTAGTTTATTAGATGTATTGAAAGACAAACTTTCAGGAAAGAATGTACGTATTGTATTACCTGAAGGTGAAGACGAACGTGTATTGACTGCAGCAACAAAATTACAAGCTTCAGATTTCGTAACACCTGTTGTATTAGGTGACCAAGACAAAATTGAAGCATTAGCGAAAGACAAAGGTTTAGATATTTCAGGTATTGAAATCATCACACCTTCAACAAGCGACTTGAAACCAGAATTAGTAGAAGCATTTGTAGAACGTCGTAAAGGCAAAGCGACAAAAGAACAAGCTGAAGATATGCTTAACAATGTAAACTACTTCGGTACAATGCTTGTTTATGCAGGTAAAGCTGAAGGACTAGTCAGCGGTGCTGCACATTCAACAGGCGATACAGTTCGTCCAGCACTACAAATCATCAAAACTAAACCAGGTGTTGCGAAAACATCAGGTGTGTTCTTCATGATTAAAGGCGAAGAACAATATGTTTTCGGTGATTGTGCAATCAACCCTACATTAGAAGCAACAGACTTAGCTGAAATTGCGGTAGAAAGTGCAAAAACAGCGAAAAGCTTCGGCATGGATCCTAAAGTAGCATTATTAAGCTTCTCAACAAAAGGTTCAGCAAAATCAGACGATGTTGAAAAAGTAGCGGAAGCAACAAAAGCTGCACAAGAAAAAGCTGAATCAGAAGGCTTAAAAGATGTTGTTATCGATGGTGAATTCCAATTCGACGCAGCAATCGTTCCAGAAGTGGCGGCTAAAAAAGCACCAGATGCACAAATTAAAGGTGACGCAAATGTATTCGTATTCCCAAGCTTAGAAGCAGGTAACATCGGTTACAAAATTGCGCAACGTTTAGGCGGATATGAAGCAATCGGACCTGTTTTACAAGGTTTAAATTCTCCAGTAAACGACTTAAGCCGTGGTTGCTCAACTGAAGATGTATACAACTTATCAATCATCACTGCAGCGCAAACATTACAATAATGGATTTAGCTGAACGTTATTTTGACGGTAAAGATTGGCGCTATGTAGACCATTCAACAGGGTTTGCGCCTATGCAATCTTTTGCGTTTGATGACACATTTTCAGAAAGTGTGGGCAAGGATTTATCTTGCAGTGTAGTCCGCACTTGGATTCATCAACACACCGTTATTTTAGGTACACATGATGCACGTCTGCCACATCTGAAAGAAGGCATTCGTTATTTAGTCGATGAACGCGGCTATAATGTGATTGTCCGTAATTCTGGTGGATTAGGTGTTGTATTAGATCAAGGTATTTTAAACTTTTCGTTGATTTTTAAAGGAAAGACAGAAATTTCCATTGATGAAGCATTTAATTTAATGTATTTAGTTGTAAATAAAATGTTCGAAGATGAACATGTAACGATTGAAACGAAAGAAATTGAACGCTCCTATTGCCCGGGAAAATTTGATTTAAGTATCAATGATAAGAAATTCGCGGGTATTTCACAACGCAGAGTCAGAGGCGGGATTGCCGTTCAAGTATACTTGTGTGTGGAAGGTTCAGGTGAAGAACGTGCTGAAATGATGAAGGCGTTCTATGACAAAGCTCTACAAGGCGAAGAAACAAAATTTAAATATCCAGATATCGATCCATCTTGTATGGCTTCGCTTGAAACGTTGTTCGGACATGAACTGACAGTTCAAGATGTGATGTTTAAACTACTCTATGCCATCAAAGATTTAGGTGGAACATTGAATATGGAGCCTATCAGTGAAGAAGAGTGGGAACGCTTTGAGAAATATTTCGAACGTATGATTGCACGTAATGCTAAAATCAACGCTAAAATGGACGATTAAGCACAAAGGGATGTAAATGGCTGAGAAGCTAGGTGCATCCCTTTTATATTGTGCGCCTTGAAAAATATTCTTGTAATTTACCCATGAAAGTGAAAATTATGACCGATATATGAACAAATCGTTTAAATCATCATCAATTTTCGGTAAAATGGGGAAGTAGTTTAATATCAGGTATTAATTTTACAACCTAGGTATGATAAAACAATGCAAAAAATAGGGTATAATAAAACTGTGTTTGAATAAATATATCAAAAGAAAACAAGCTAATTGATAAAAATTAGAATGTCGGAAATAAATTATGGATATATCAATGACAAAAAGACGCAGACAGCATCTTTTAATCCTGTCATTTTCTATCAACCCAGATAAAGAGAGTGACTGGATGTTTTAACATGCAGAGAAACAGGGTGGAATATAGATATACCATGACAAACTAGGAAAGTGCTAAAGGTGATGCGATATGACACGAACAGGCTACGGAGAATCTAATGGGAAAATAATATTAGTAGGGGAACATGCGGTAACATTTGGTCAACCTGCAATTGCGATGCCATTTTCTTCTGGAAAAGTGACAGTAACAATTGAAGAAATGCCAGAATTGGCAGTGTCAACGATGATCAGTGATGTATTCGAAGGTGAAATTGCAGATGCCCCTGAACATTTACATGCTTTAATCAGCAGATTCGAAGAAGAAAATCATATTGAATCACCTGTAATGATAAAAATTGATGCACAATTACCGCCTTCAAGAGGGTTAGGTTCTAGTGCTGCAGTAGCGGTTGCTTTTACGAGAGCAGCATTTGATTTTATGGATCAGCCGCTATCTGATGAAACATTAATTGAACATGTAAACTGGGCGGAAATGATCGCACATGGTAAACCAAGTGGCATTGATGCACAAACGATTGTTTCTAATAAACCGACTTGGTTCCAAGAAGGTGTCTTTACGCCTTTAAAAACTTTGAATGTGGCAGGTTATATGGTCGTTTTAGATACAGGCATAAAAGGGAATACCAAAGAAGCTGTCAGCGATGTGCATGAATTAGTGAAAAACAATCAAGAAAATATGGCGTTTATAGAACGCATTGGACGTCTGGTGCATAAAGCAAATCAAGCGATTAATACACATAACTTTGAATCTTTAGCAGAGATTTTTAATGAGTGTCAAACATACTTATCTACATTGACTGTCAGTCATCCGAAGATTGACCGTTTACTGCAAGTGGCGAAACAAGCAGGTGCAGTAGCTGGAAAATTGACAGGAAGCGGACGTGGCGGCAGTGTGATTACTTTAGTGAAAGATTATGCGACAGCGAAAAAAGTCGCTCAAGCAGTTAAAGAAGCAGGCGCGCAACATACATGGATTGAGAATTTAGGAGGTTAATTCAATTGGTGAAGACGGGCAAAGCGAGAGCGCATACCAATATTGCGCTGATTAAGTATTGGGGGAAAGCTGACGAAGCATTGATTATTCCGATGAATAACAGCCTATCGTTAACTTTAGATAAATTTTATACAGAAACACGCGCAACATTTGATGCGCAATTAGATCGAGACTACTTCTACTTAAATGGTGAAGAAGTGGATGAAAAAGAAACTCAAAAGATTTCAGCATACTTAGATCTTGTCAGAGAACGTGCAGGAACAGCGTTGCACGCACGTATCGATAGTACAAACTTTGTACCGACAGCAGCTGGTTTAGCTTCTTCAGCGAGTGCTTTTGCGGCTTTAGCTGCTGCATGTAATGAAGCGTTAGAAATGAACCTTTCTGATAAAGACTTATCACGCTTGGCACGTCGTGGTTCAGGCTCAGCAAGCCGCAGTATCTTTGGCGGATTCGCGGAATGGGAAAAAGGACATGATGATGAATCCTCTTATGCACACGCGATTGATGCAGATCATTGGGAAGATGACTTAGCGATGATTTTTGTAGTCATTAATCAAAAATCTAAAAAGGTTAAAAGTCGTGCAGGGATGTCGTTGACGAGAAATACTTCACGTTTCTATCAGTATTGGTTAGATCATGTAGAAGCGGACATCGCTGAAGCAAAAGCTGCCATTGCCGATAAAGATTTTGATCGCTTAGGTCGTGTCTTTGAAGAAAATGGTTTACGTATGCATGCGACAAATTTAGGTGCACAACCGCCATTTACATATTTAGTACCTGAAAGTTATGATGCGATGGCTTTAGTGCATGAATGTCGTGAAGCAGGTCTGCCCGCATACTTTACTATGGATGCAGGACCTAATGTAAAAGTGTTAGTACAAAAACAACATCAACAAGCTGTGATTGATAAATTAACAACGTATTTTGATTCAGACCAGATCATCGCAAGTGATATCGGTACAGGCGTTGAAATTATAAATGAGGAAGATGAGCTATGATTCAAGTC
Source organism: Staphylococcus sp. HMSC65H10 (assembly GCF_001839185.1). Taxonomy (NCBI): domain Bacteria; kingdom Bacillati; phylum Bacillota; class Bacilli; order Caryophanales; family Staphylococcaceae; genus Staphylococcus; species Staphylococcus sp. HMSC65H10. Next base: position 25,423 of record NZ_KV840310.1, read on the forward strand.
AAAGCCCCAGGTAAACTTTATATTGCAGGTGAATATGCGGTAACAGAACCCGGATATAAATCCGTGTTAATAGCAGTAAATCGTTTCGTTACTGCCAGCATTGAAGCTTCTGGAGACAATGGTGGTTCTATTCATTCTAAAACATTACACCATGAACCGATCACCTTCCAAAGAGAAGGTGATAAGATTTCTGTATCTGATGCAGATGCGGCGAAACAACTAGCTTACGTCATTACGGCAGTAGAAGTGTTTGAACAATACGCTAAAAGCTGTGGTAAAACATTAAGACACTTTAATTTAGTGATTGATAGTAACTTAGACGATGCTTCAGGCCATAAATATGGCTTAGGCTCAAGTGCTGCAGTATTGGTTTCAGTGGTTAAAGCTTTAAATGAATTTTATGAGTTAGACTTAGCTAATCTGAGTATTTATAAATTAGCGGTCATTGCGAATATGAAACTACAAAGTTTAAGTTCATGCGGTGATATCGCAGTCAGTGTTTTCACAGGTTGGCTTGCTTATAGTACGTTTGATCATGACTGGGTCATGCAGCAGATTGAAACGTCCTCTGTCGCAGAAGTTGTGAAGAAAAACTGGCCAGGTCTTTATACAGAACCGCTTCAAGCCCCAGAAAACATGGAAGTCTTAATTGGCTGGACCGGCTCACCAGCCTCTTCTCCTTACTTAGTCAGTGAAGTGAAGCGTCTCAAATCAGATCCTGATTTCTACAGCCGCTTCCTGGAACAATCGCAATCTTGTGTAGAACGTCTCATCTACGCATTCAAAACCAACAACCTAAAAGGTGTGCAAGCGATGATCAGACGCAACCGTTCAATCATCCAAATGATGGATAAACAAGCGATTGTAGATATCGAAACACCACAATTAAAATTACTATGTGATATCGCAGAAACCTACGGCGCAGCTGCCAAAACATCAGGTGCAGGCGGCGGAGATTGCGGAATTGCGATTATCGGCGACTCAAAACATCGCCAGTCTATTTATGAAAGCTGGAAAGCCTCTCATATTAAGCCTTTACCTTTCCACGTTTATCAAGGACAATAAGACATCAGGCTGTCTCACCGGTCAACTTTACGGTGCGGCAGTTTTTTGATGTTTAAAGCGGTCACAAAATCGTTGCTTGAAAAATTACGGAAAAAGAGTAAAATAGATAAAGTTGAAATAGTTTAAAACAAATTATAGAGATAAAGTGAGGTGGACAGAGCAGTGAAAAACAAATTTTTGATTTGTGATGATTGCCAAGCCGTAAATTGCAAATCCTTGGAAAGAAAATTAAAGAAACTAGATCCAGATGCTGAAATAGAGGTGGGTTGCCAATCATACTGCGGTCCAGGTCGCAGAAAGACATTTGCTTTCGTGAATAACCGTCCATTAGCCGCATTGACGGAAGATGAATTGATGGAAAAAGTTGAGAAGCAACTTCAAAAACCTCGCGACCCTGAAGAGGAAGAACGTTTACGTAAACGTAATGAAGAACGTAAACGCAGAAAAGAAGAACAAGATCGAAAATTAAAAGAAAAATTAGCCAAACGTAAACAAGCAAAATAATGATACAAAGTATATAAAAAACAGGCCCGTATGACTGGTGTGCTACCAGACAACGGGCCTACTTTCTTATCGTTATAACTATCGCGAGATTCGTTTTTATATTGACTGTTTAATGAACTTGATGTGACTGCACTCGTGATGTTTGATTCTTTTAGTAAACTTCCACATAAGATCTGCACGCATTTAAGACATCTTTAGTATAGAAGTGACGTAAATTATCTTTAGTATAAGACGGGATTAATTCTTTACGTTTCACCCATTTATCAATCAGTGAAGGTGGAATACCATCTACCACCATTTCTGATTCATCTGTAACTAAAGTGTCCCAATCTAACGTAACAGGTTGTGAGTCAATATAAATGTTACCAAAGCTCGTATCATCCATATTTTAATCACCTTTTATTGAATTTTTAGTCCCTTAAGCATAATTAGATAGGGTACCTTGAGTTTCTTCTTGCAAAATTCATATACCCCGCTTATATATGAGTTATTCATCTTTTTTACAAAAACTTTACTTTTTGTTCAATTTTAGTGTAAATAGGGTGGAATTAATACACGATATGGGTTAGAGCACCTTCGTGAATTTTGCTTAATACGTAAATATCGAGCAAAGAGGTTTTAAGTATAATAAAAATTAGAGTATGAAAAAAGGGTTTTAAATGTAAAAGTTAAAGACAATGAAAAAACAGGGTAAAGATGATAAGTACAAGGTAAAATAAGAGTGCGTTTTACCACAATTTGAGAAACTATATGATATAATTAATTTATTCATTTTGAAAGTTGAACTATGTAAGGAGACGTGATTAACGATGCGTACAGTGAGAGAAGCAACACCAGCAGATGTTGTCGGCATCAGAGATGTGGCAACAAAAGCATGGTATGACACGTATTTAAATATTTATGCTGCGACAACAGTGAATGAATTGCTTACAGCAGCTTATAACGAGCAGCATTTACTTAAACGATTAAAAGAACAATTATTTTTAGTGGCAGAAGAAGAAGGCGAAATTGTCGGGTTTGCGAACTTTATTAACGGCAGCGAACTTTTCTTATCTGCACATTATATTCACCCTAAAGCACAACGTAAAGGTTATGGTACAGCGTTGCTTGAGAAAGGGTTAGAACACTTTAAAGGACAATATGATGCAGTGTATCTTGAAGTGGATAACCAAAACGAAGAGGGTGTTGAATACTACCGTCAACAAGGATTTGAAATGGTGCGTGCGTATAACCGTGAAGTATACGGTGAAGTAATGGACCTTGCCTTGATGAAGAAAGCATTTTAATGAAAATAATGCTAACACGATGGAGGGATACTCATGGCTGAGACAGATTACGGTACTCAAAAATTATATGAAGAGAAAGTATTCAAAGATCCGATTCATCGCTATATTCATGTCAAAGACCAAGTGATTTGGGATTTGGTGAAAACAAAAGAGTTCCAACGCTTGCGTCGTATCAAACAACTCGGTACGTTGTATTTATCTTTCCATACAGCAGAACATAGCCGCTTCGGCCATTCATTAGGCGTCTATGAAATTGTACGTCGCATCATCGATGAATCATTTGCGGGACGTGAAGCATGGAATAATGATGATCGTCTGTTGGCATTATGTGCAGCACTCCTTCATGATTTAGGCCATGGTCCGTTCTCTCATAGTTTTGAGAAAATCTTCAATACCGATCACGAGGCATTTACACAAGCGATTATTACAGGGGATACAGAAGTTAATGCGGTATTAAGTAAAGTATCACCGGATTTCCCGAAAGCTGTTGCTGATGTCATCAATAAAACACATCCGAATAAGCTGGTGATTTCTATGATTTCATCACAAATTGACGCAGACCGTATGGATTATTTACAACGCGATGCTTATTTTACAGGAGTCTCTTATGGGATGTTTGATATGGAACGTATTTTAAGATTAATGCGTCCAACTAAAGATGAAGTGTTGATTAAAGAAAGCGGGATGCATGCAGTAGAGAACTTTATTATGAGCCGTTACCAAATGTATTGGCAGATTTATTTCCATCCGGTAAGTCGTGCTGGAGAAGTGATTTTAAACAATTGTTTAAAACGTGCGAAGGAATTATATCAATCAGGTTATCAATTTAAATTGTTCCCTAAAGACTTTATTCCGTTCTTTGAAGGAACGATGACGATTGAACAGTATGTAGAGTTGGATGAAGCGGTCGTACTTTATTACTTGAAAGCTTGGGTTAAAGAAGATGATGCGATTCTAAGCGACTTAGCACGCCGTTTTATTAACCGTGATTTATTTAAACATCTGCCGTTTGACGGCTCGATTATTACGATGAATGAATTAAGAGAGCTGTTTGAAGCGGGCGGTATTAATCCAGATTATTACTTCGTCAGTGAATCTTTCTCTGATTTGCCTTATGATTATGACCGCCCGGGGTCTAATCGCCAACCGATTCATCTACTGCAACGTAATGGCAATATTAGAGAAATCAGCAGTCAATCTATGATTATTCAAAGTATTACAGGCATTAATCGCCAAGATTATAAATTATATTATCCTAAAGAACTGGTGCATCACATTGAAGATGACAAAGTTCGTGAACGTATTCTCAGTATTTTGAACGAATTGAATTGATAGTCAAACGATTGTGTTCGAAAAGTATCAGATGATACGGTAAAATAGATAAAGGTAATTAAAAATGGAGGTGTGGCTTGTGGCAGAGAATAAGGGTTTTCAATTCAATATTATTAAAAATGACCCGTTAGATGGCCATAAAGGAACGAATATCGGGGCAATCAGTTTGGATAACGTTGCACCTGTATTTATAGATTTACAAGAGAAAGAAGCATTTATTGATATTGGTGCGATGCATGCACGTGCAGATGTTGAAAAGGGTGTTAAATGGATTACAGATAAAGAAACTGTTGAAGGCCCTGAAGCAAAAGCTTATTGGTTATGCTGGGTGACAACTGAACGTGGTGAACAAGGTGCTTACTATGCTGGATTGACAGCTTGTTATTTATTAGTGAACAAGAAAATCCGCAGAGGTTATAAGAGTATGCCTGAACATGTCAACATGATGGATAAATCTATGAAACATAAAATTGTCATTGATCATATCGGTGATGAAAATATTGAGATTATCCGTGGTTTCTTAAAAAATCATGATAAAGACATGTGGGATAACTCAAGTGATGAATTAAAAGAAGCACTACACGATAAATAAAAGCAATTATTAAAGGCAGAAATCACGTCATGTGGTTTCTGTTTTTCTTTCTTAATACTAAGTTATTTTTATACTTAAAAAGGATAAGTATGTTAGAGTGTAAGTATTATATTTTGAATAATCACAATAGTTAAATAATAAAAGGAGAGAGGGCATATGAGTTCAGAATTAATCAAACGTTTACAAGAGAAAGAAGAACGTATGGTCGAAATCAGACGGTATTTACATGCACATCCGGAGTTATCATTTAAAGAAGTAGAAACGCCAAAGTATATTGCGGATTTCTATAAAGATAAGAATTGTTTAGTAGAAACAAACGTCGGTGACAATGGGGTGAAAGTCACTATAGATAGCGGTAAACCAGGGAAAACGATTGCGATTCGTGCTGACTTTGATGCTTTACCGATTGAAGAGGCAACAGGACTGCCATTTGCGTCAGAGAATCCAGGCGTGATGCATGCGTGCGGGCATGATGCACATACGGCTTATATGTTGATTTTGGCTGAAACGTTGATTGAAATGAAAAATCAATTTTCTGGAAAAGTGGTCGTGATTCATCAACCAGCTGAAGAAATGCCGCCAGGTGGTGCCATCGGTATGATTAAAGATGGTGTGCTAGAGGGCGTAGACCATGTCTTAGGTGTACACGTGATGAGTAATGGTGAACGTGGTACGATTTATTATCGTGAAGGCAACGTACAAACTGCACGTGGTTACTTTAAATTAGTCATTCACGGTAAAGGTGGACACGGTTCTTCTCCACATGACGCAAATGATGCGATTGTAGCAGGTGCGAACTTTGTGACAACGGTACAAAGTGTAGTCTCAAGACGTATCAGCCCATTTGAAACAGGTGTCGTTTCAATCGGTTCATTCGATGCGAAAGGTCAGTTCAATATTATTAAAGATAAAGTGGAAATCGAAGGTGACGTCCGTGGTTTGCATGATGAAACGAAAGATAAAATCGCACAAGAGTTACAACGTGTCGTCGATGGTTTAGAAACAACGTTCGGTGTGACTTGCGACTATGAGTATCTAGATGATTATCCAGCAGTATACAATGACCCAGACTTTACAGAGTACGTAGCTGAGACCTTAAATAACGCAGAGCGTTCTGCGATTCAAAAAGTAGAACGTTGTGATCCATGGCCGCCGTCAGAAGACTTTGCGTACTATGCGAAAGAAGTACCAAGTGTATTCATTTATGCAGGAGCAGCACCTGAAGAAGGTGAAGTTTATCCGCACCATCATCCTAAATTTAATATCAGTGAATCTTCAATGATGACAGCGGCTGAAGCTGTCGGTACGGTTGTATTAGATTATTTGAAGGATGAATCTTAATAAGCAGAAAAATTTAATTGATTTTATGATGTACAGCGCATACAGTGTGAATTTAGTCACTGTGTGTGCTGTATCTTTATGTTATAATTTGGTATATTAATGAATAATTCAGAATAGGGTGAGCGCGTCTTTGAATCAAAACATTCGTATCCAAACATTACAGACGATTGAACGCGATGATGAGTTTGATGAATTTGAATTTGAAACAGATGGCACTTGGCAAGAGAAGCGGAATGCTGAATTTATCCGCTATGATGAACAAGTTGAAGACTTGACGGTGCATATTACATTGAAAATTCAAGAAGATGAAGTTAGATTAATGCGCAGCGGGAATATTAAACAGAACCTGCATTTTGTTGAAGGAAAAGACACCGTATCTTTATACGAGATACCGACAGGCAAAATTCCTTTAACTATTCGTACTTTAAGCATTCATCATTACGTACAACCAGACCAATCAAAACTTAAAATTCGTTATGAACTCTTCCAAAACGAAGAGAAGATGGGCACATACCTTTACCAAATTACCTATAAGGAGCTGAAGTAAGTGAATATTATTGATCAAGTCAAACAAACATTAATTGAAGAAATAACAGCAAGTGTTAAAGCCGCTGGACTTGCAGAAGAAGTTCCTGAAGTCAAAGTGGAAATTCCGAAAGACCCAAAAAATGGGGATTACTCTACAAACATTGCGATGGTGCTAACAAAAATCGCAAAACGTAATCCACGCGAAATTGCGCAAGCTATCGTGGACAATTTAGATAAATCTAAAGCGAATGTTGAGAACATCGAAATTGCAGGACCTGGTTTTATCAACTTCTATTTAAATAACCAATACTTAACTGCGATTATCCCTGAAGCTTTAGAAAAAGATACAGATTTTGGTCGCTCTGAAAAGAAAAAGAACCAAAAAATCTTAGTGGAGTATGTTTCTGCGAACCCGACAGGTGATTTGCATATCGGACATGCGCGTAATGCGGCAGTCGGTGATACGTTATGTAATATCTTAGATGCGGCTGGTTATGATGTTACACGTGAATATTACATCAACGATGCCGGTAACCAAATTACGAATTTAGCACGCTCTATCGAAGCACGTTACTATCAAGCTTTAGGTAAAGAAGCAGAATTACCTGAAGATGGCTACCATGGTAAAGATATCGTGAATATCGGTAAAGATTTAGCGGAAAAACGCCCTGATCTACAAGAACTCCCTGATGATGAGCGCTTAAAAGTGTTCAGACAATTAGGCGTCGATTATGAAATGGAAAAACTTAAAAAAGACTTAGCTGATTTCAATACACACTTTGATGATTGGTTCAGTGAAACAACGTTATATGATTCAGGCGAAATCAAACGTGTCTTAGAGTTAATGAAAGAAAATGGTCATACGTATGAAGCGGATGGTGCGACTTGGTTACGTACAACGGACTTTAATGATGATAAAGACCGCGTATTAATCAAAAAAGACGGCACATACACTTACTTCTTACCAGATGTGGCATATCACTATGACAAATTCCACCGTGACGGCGGCCAAGATATCTTGATCAACTTATTCGGCGCAGACCATCATGGTTATATTAACCGTCTGAAAGCATCTGTTGAAACATACGGTATTGATGCAGAACGTCTTGAAATTCAAATCATGCAGATGGTGCGTTTAATGCAAGATGGCGAAGAAGTTAAAATGAGTAAACGTACGGGTAACGCGATTACATTACGTGAAATCATGGATGAAGTCGGTATTGACGCGGCACGTTACTTCTTAACAATGCGTAGTCCAGATACGCACTTTGATTTTGATATGGAACTTGCGAAAGAAAACTCAGCTGAAAACCCTGTTTATTATGCACAATATGCACATGCGCGTATTTCATCTATCTTAAAACAAGCGGGTGAACGTGGCGTAGTGCCATCTGAAAATGCAGATTTCAGTGTTATTAAAAATGATAAAGCGATTGATTTATTGAAGAAAGTTGCAGAATTTGAACCGATGATTGAAAGTGCTGCAGAACAACGTGCACCACATCGTGTAACCAACTATATTCAAGAATTAGCAGCAGCTTTCCATAAATTCTATAACGCTGATAAAGTCTTAACAGACGATGAAGCTAAAACACAAGCTTACGTTTCTATGATTGCGGCAGTACAAATTACATTACGCAATGCCTTGGCATTAGTAGGTGTAACTGCTCCTCATACGATGTAAGATTATATAAAGAAGCATTCTTGACGGGTGCTTCTTTTTTTATTTTTAAACTTGTAAAATTTTTGTTAGATTCATCTTCTCAGCCCGCGTAAATATGCTAAAATGAGATTTACAATACAAGTATGAGGAGAAATTGATGAAACAGAAATTATGGGTGTTTTTAATCTTAATTATCTTAGTTGCGGCTGGGTGTTCTGCACCGAGTAATAAAGAGAAAGCAGACAACAAAAACCAATCAGAAGAAAAGACAAAGCAAACGCAAAAATATCATCGTATTATCTCGTTGATGCCAAGTAACACTGAAATACTCTATCAACTCGGTTTGGGTAAAGAAGTTATAGGAGTGTCTACAGTGGATGACTATCCTAAGAGTGTTAAACATAAACAGAAGTTTGATGCGATGAAACTCAATAAAGAGCAGTTATTAAAAGCAAAGCCAGATTTGATTTTGGCGCATGAATCACAAAAAGGTATGGGTGATAAAGTATTAGGCGATTTAGAGAAAAAAGGCATTAAAGTCGTCTACATACCTGAAGCACATAACTTTGACGAAATTTATGGTACGTTCAAACAAATCGGTAAAATCACAGGTCGTGAATCACAAGCTGACACATTAGTTTATGATACAAAACATCGTGTTGACGCTGTGTTGAAAGATGTGCCGAAGCATGAAAAAGCACCGACTGTCTTTTTAGAAGTCTCACATGAACCAGAGATTTATACAGCCGGAAAAAATACATTCTTCAACTATATGATTGAAGAACTGCATGCGAAAAATAGTTTCGCAGATTTAGAAGGCTGGAAGAAAGTCAGCAAGGAAAGTATTATTAAACATGACCCAAATGTTTTAATTACGACAGAAGGTATCACACGTTCGGATTACTTGAAAATTATTCGTAAACGTGGCGGCTTTGAGAATTTAGAAGCTGTGAAGAAAGGCCGAATTGAAGCGGTAGATGGTGATACGATTTCAAGACCAGGTCCTCGTATCGACCAAGGCCTTAAAGCATTAAGAGATGCGATTTACCGCGATGAAAAATAATATGAAACAAACCACTATTATTATAGGATGGTGTCTCGCGTTAATCGTGAGTATCGCAATCAGCTTGTTTTGGAATTTAGGCAGCTGGTCGGACCCCTTAAATCATAGTATTTTGTTTGAAGTGCGCTTACCGAGAGTGTTCGAGGCATTGTTGGCTGGTATCGGTTTATCGATAGCCGGCCAGATGTTTCAAACCGTTTTGAATAATCCGCTTGCAGATAGCCTGACTTTAGGCTTAGCGAGCGGTTCTGTTTTAGGTAGCGGTTTAGCTGTATTTATCGGTTTAAGCAGTTTATGGATTCCGTTCGCTTCAATTGTTGCAAGTATGTTAACTTTAGCTATTGTTTTAGGGGTGACTGCCGCAATTTCACAAGGTTATATGATGCGCGCGTTGATATTATCAGGTATCATGATAGGTGCATTATTCAATGCGTTTTTATATCTATTGATTCTACTTGATGAACGCAGAATGAAAAGTATTGTGATGTATATGTTCGGCGGTTTTTCTAATGCAGAATTGCATGAAGTATACGTGATTGCACCCATTATGATGTTATGTATCGTGCTACTAGGCTTACTGCTGCCGAAGGTAAAGTTACTGCAAGTCGGAACGTTGAAAGCACGTTCTTTAAGTTTGAATGTCAGACAAATGATGTTTATGGTGTTAACTTTATCATCTATCATGACAGCTATTATTGTCTCGTATACCGGCATTATTGGTTTTATCGGTATGATTGTGCCACAGCTGATTAGAAGAACGACGCAGACTACATTAGGTGTACAAATGTTGCTGAACGGCGTTGTCGGCGGTACAGTGATGGTCTTTGCGGACACGTTAGGTGCACAATTATGGAATCCGATTGAAATTCCAGCAAGTATCATTCTTGCTTTATTAGGGATACCTGTACTCGGGTATTTAATCGCAACCCAGAAACACTCGTATGAATAATCTGATGAATAAAGAAATAATCACAGATGCCAAATAGGCATTTATAGGAGAGAAGCTTATGAATTTAGAGGGGATTAAGGCAGTCGTATTCGATTTAGAAGGCACGCTGTTAGATCGTAATAAATCAAGAGAGAAGTTTATTGAAGAACAATATGAACGATTTCATGATTATTTAGTTCATGTTCAAGCGCGTGATTTTAAAAAACAGTTTATTGAATTAGATGATGACGAAGATCATGATAAGCCTGAACTGTATAAAGCGATTATCAAACGATTTCATGTCGATCGTTTAACATGGAAAGATTTGTTCCGCGATTTTGAAACACATTTTTATCGTTACGTGTTCCCTTACCATGATACACAATATACACTAGAGCGTTTAATCCAAAGAGGTTATTTGACAGGTGTGATTGCGAATGGTAAATCTAAAATTAAACAATACCGTTTAGAAAACTTAGGTATCTTATCCTATATTCATTTTTTATCTACTTCTGAAATGGTAGGGTTTAGAAAGCCGCATCCTAAAATCTTTGAAGATATTATGGATCAATTAGATGTTAAGCCTGAAGAAGTGATGTACGTCGGTGATGATGCCTTAAATGATGTTGCACCGGCCCGTGCAATGGGTATGGTCAGTGTATGGTTCAATCATGAAGATGATGAAGTAGAATTGGCACCAGAACCTGAAGAGATGGACTTTGAAATTTCAACTTTGGAAGAATTGCTAGAGATATTACCAAAAATCGCCCCACATTCTAAGGAGAGTGAAAAAGCAGATGGAACTATTTACGACGAAGGATAATACGACGTTAAATTATATAACAAAGGGAAGCGGACAACCTGTTGTGTTGATTCATTCCGCTTTTGAGAACTATTCGATTTTCGATGATATTGCGACGCAATTATCATATGATTACCAAGTCGTCAGCGTAGATTTACGTGGGCATGGTTATTCAGATAAACCTTTAAATATTGATTTTGCAGATTATGTAGAAGATATTAAAGACTTGTTAGATTACTTATATATCAAACATGCATTCTTTATCGGTCAAGAACTGGGTGCGACGATTGTGGCAGATTTTGCGTCTAAATACGCTGAGTATAGTGATGGTATTATTTTAATCAATCCAGCAACATTACAAGCAGAATTGCCAGAAGCGCGTTTATACAGAAAGTACGCAGATCAAATCAGAACGTTAGAAGAAAACAAACAACAAAAATTCTTAGATAAACATACGTATGGTTCACCGAAAAAAGCAGGAAAAATGTTGAAACACTTTTCTGATACGTTGACATTAATGACAAGACTTGAAAAAGAAGCGGTAACAAAATCATTTGAACAAACTGAAATTGATTTAGACTTACATCAAATTAAAGCACCGGCATTAATTATCGTCGGAAAATATGATGAACGTTTAACCCCACAAGAGTTAGATACTTATACAAAAGGAATCGTTCAAGCACAAGTTGAAACGTTTGAACATTCAGGATTGTATCCGATGGGTGAAGAAAAGAAAGCTTTCTTAGAAACTGTAACAGCATTTATCAATGTGAATGAAGTATTAGAAGATGAGCAGAAACGCGTGACTACGCAACAGTAAAGTTTTTAATCATTAATATTAGCAATTAAACTCCAATATATTATACAATATTACAAAAGATTACATCTAGAGACTGATTACATCAAGGGTAATTAGGGGTATAGTGTAATAAGCGCAGAAAAAGTTACAAGAAATTTACAAAAAGAGAGCAAAGGAGTTATTGCTTATGAAAAAATTACTTTCAGCGGCTATTGTTTCTGCAACAGTGGTAACTGGACTAGGCATCTCTCAAGCAGATGCAGCGTCTGGAAATACGATTCAAACCGTTCAACAAATCCACCACGGAGATACTTCTCTAGAAGGCGTTAAGCTAGGTCAAAACATCCAAGATGTTTTGAAATCACAAAAACTCACAGGGTACTCTTATAAACCTGATAAAACAAAACACTATTATGAGTTTAACTCTGACAAAGGCTTATTGATTGTGACTGCTGATGGTAAAAAAGACCACGGCAAGGTAACACACGTTACTATGAAATACAACAAAGCAGATGGCCCAAGCTTTAATACTGTACGTAAACAGTTAGGCAATACGGTCACTTGGAGATATAACTATAATGAAGTTACAGGAAACTTCGGTTACATTAAAGATAAAGATACTTCTTATCAATTTACAAGCCAATCACCAAAAGATAAAAACTTAAAACTTTATCGCATTGATATTGGTAAATAAGTATACATGAAATAAAGGCAGGGGTGTTGTACACTCCTGTCTTCTTTATATTGATTGAACTAAGCAATTGTGCCATGATAAATTAGTAAGGATAGTAAATTTAAAGGAGTCACATCATGCGACCGAATGACAAAATTTTATTAGAAAATATCAGTGATTACTTCAACTATAAAGGGATTGCGCCAAACATGATTGACGATATTAAAGAGAAAATTCGTCAAGATTTACCGAAATCTGAAGCGCATGACGTCGATTATATCGAATATCGTAAAAAGGCACCGGCAGAGATTATATTAACCATTCAAAGGAACTTATTTGGTTTACAGCTGAATCCGATTCTCTTTTTCATTATCAATTTCTTATTAATCTCTTACCTGTACGATAAACAGTTCGTGCCATTTCAGGCTGCGACAGGATTATCACTCATCTATTGTTTAATCATTTTTCCAATTACTGTTTTTGTATATTTCAGGATTGTGCGAAAGAATTATTTATATAGCAATAAAGCTGAAGTGATGATAGGGATAGGCATTGTGATTGTGGCGGCTATTTTAGTGGCACTGCATGGTTTGAATATTGATCTTGGTGTTATAGTCGTAACGAAATATGCGCATATTTTTGTGTTCTTTTTCGGCTTAATTATGGCTGGTTTAGGCCTGTATTATAAGCGTTTTGAATTTACAGGTGTAGGTTTATTGTTAGCACAAAAAACGATTGATGCGGTTATTTTAGACCCTAATATAGCGCAAATCGGTACGATTATCATTTGGGTATTAATCTTGGCGGTTATTATCTTTTATTCAATCAAGTTATCTACACGAGGGAAATAATAAGAGTTGTCCAAATAAAATACAAAATGACAATAAAATACGTATTTTCGTTGTAAACAAAAAGCGTGGTGCTTTGAATGTATGTCATTCTAAGCATCACGCTTTTTGTATTATCCTTTATAATCTATCGTCAGCTGATCAGATTTTGATTTCTTTGTTTGCAGTTAAGATACGCTCGTTAATACGATTTAATAATTCATTGATTTTTTCACGTTGTTTAGAATTTACTAAGATTAAAACAGTTCTTTCATCTTGTTCGTTACGTTTTTTATCGAAGTAATCTTCTTGTGATAAATTTTTAACAGCTTTAACAACTTGTGGTTGTTTGTAGTTTAAGTGATTAATAATATCTTTTAAGAAATATTCCTCGTCATCTGATTGACTAAGGAAAGTTAACACTGCAAACTCTTCGAAGCTGATTGTAAACTCTTTTTTAATAATGCTTTTCATCTTGTCAGCATATGTCACCATTGCTAAAAGATCAGATGAATTTTTAATTTTTGATACTGCCATTTGTATTTCCTCCCTTGACATTCCCATTATCGTAGTATTATTGGCAAATAGACTAATATTAACATTAATTTCATAATTGGGACTAGATGCTATTGCATCAAAATATTCCTGCCCCTATTATTTATTTAATTATAACTAAATAAAAATGAAATGTAAACAAAAAAACATTATAAAACAATGGCTATTTCAAACAAATGATACTTTCAAAAAATTACCCAATGAACCCAGAAAATTTATTGAACATCATTTGAATTACACATTATAAATTAAGATAATGTCTATTTTTTCTATTTAGCCTTTTGATATGGGTTAATTATATAAGAACTCTAGTTTAATGTGAAGTTTTTGGGTTGAGCAATAACTTTTTCTCCCGGTAATAAACCTTCACTAATAATAACCATACCCGATTTTTCATGGTATTTAATAATTCTTTTAACCATTTGTTCATTTCTTTTAATTAATATTGCGTTTTTATCATATAGTACGTCCTTTGGAAGAGTAATTAAGTGCGTAGGAATCGTAATTTGAAAGTGGGTTCCTACAGGTATAACACCATTAGTAGAAATTTGAACTTCGTAATAAGATTTATTTGTTTCACTTTTTGTAACATCAGGATAATGACTAATACTCAAAATTTTGCCTTTAAACTGTTCCGTTGTTTTTGTTTTAATTTCAACAGATTGGTTAAGTTTCAATTGTTTGAGTTCAGTCTCAGAAATATAAGCTTTAATTATACGCTTTGAACTGTGAATTTGCGCAAATAATTGATTTTTCTTACTTGGATGCTTATCAATAATATGGACAATGCCTTCTGACATACTGAAGACTTGTGTTCTGAGTCCAAGCTGAATACGATCATATTCTTGTTCCAAATAGGTATGCATATTTAGGAAGTTTTGACGATGCTGATGACTATCTAAAGTATTCAAATGCTTACGTACTGCAGTTAATTGTTGTTCAAGTGTTTTATTGTAGTATTCGAACAATGGCTGATCTTTTTTTATCATTTTACCTTCAGCACTATACCAGTCATGGATGCTTCCCATACGAGCATCATAGTAAAAGGATTGTGTTGTTTCAGCAGATTGAATACCAGAAAATTGAATCGGTCGGTTATAGGTTGCGGTGTACGTTTTAACGTTTTGAGTTGCCTGAAGTGTGTAATGTCGGAATGCGGCATATAATCCGACGGCAGTTGCGCTTAAAAGGAGAAGGAGTATTAAGGCAATCAACCAGGGGTGTTTAAACAAAATTATGCTCACCTCATCTTATTTAATTTCTTGGTTATTATACAATGTAAATAATGGTTGGTGCAACGCCTAAATTAATTATCTTGTCGCATATTTTTAATAAATATAAAAAAAGAAGAAAAATAACACAAATGTACTGAAAAACGACGAATATCAACTTAATCTCGTTATGCTCTGTGTTAAGTAATAGGTAAATTGTGTCACTTTTTATTTGTAAATTGTAAAAGTTGTAGATTTTTTTGAAATATCAATATATAATTTGTTGAAACGAGATGTTTTACATAAAGCGATTTATGAAAAGTGGGAAAAGGGGGGCGCATCATGACAAAAATGACTATCATTCGGGTGTTAGACGAGGAAACATTTTTTATAGATGCAGGACATAGTGCTTGTATTAAACAGCACCAATTTATAGAAGTATTGAACGCTAAGCATTCATATAAAAATTTAGCGCAAGTCGTGGATGTTTATGATGATTATGCTTTATGTAGAAAGTTAGGTAGTAAACGCGTGTTTTTCGGAGATGTAATTCAACCGAGGCAATAATCAAAAAATAGCCGAGTTTACTCAAATGTTGAGCAAACTCGGCTATATTTAATTAGAAGATAACATGTGTTTCTTTTTCTACGATTTGTGCTCCTTTAATCGCAATGATTTTTCCTGATGGAGGATTTAATACATTGCTTTCTAACAAAGTGCTCATCGCATTACGGATAGATTCTTCAGATACTTGTTGTTTAATATCTGGAACTTGGAATTTGACCGGTTTGTGTGCTTCATTGATATAAATCAATTCTAGTGATTTTGTCATAATCTGATTCTCCTCTTATAAAGTTTCTACTGTTGTGACTTCGATGTTGTCGTATGTTTCACCTGTTAATTTTTCAATAGCTGATTTGAAGCTGTTTAATTGTGCTTCAGTGCTTTGTGGGTTTAAACGGGCAAATCTACGACGTTTGATAACTGGTTTTGCTTCTTTTTTGTCTTCGACACGAATAAGTGTCACTGCAAGATCTTTGATTGTTTTCATTTCTGTTCACCTCCTTGCTCACTCTATATATCGAAATTTCTAGAAAAAAAGCACACCCTTTTTTAAAATTAATTTCAAAAACTTTTGAAAGAGGGGGTGACGGGGTAATTAAACAGGTATATAAAGCTTCTTCTCTAAGGTAGATGAATCATCGCAATATCTATAAGATGATGAAGTTTTTAGAATAGATTTCACACAATTGATTATAGTATTATTAAACATAGACACTTGATATATGGTCGGAATCTTCAATGATATTGAAGAAAGATATATGAAGTATATACAACAAAGAAAGAGGTGACGCTGTGGAAATTATTGAAGGTCTTTTGGTCTTTATAGCAGCAATTATTTTAAGTTCATTAATCCATTCATTATTTCTCCCTAAAGTACCACTAGCGTTTATCCAAATCATTTTAGGAGCGCTGATCTTTTTAACACCAATTCCGGTAAACTTTAGATTTGATACAGAAGTTTTTATGGTTGCGTTGATCGCACCTTTACTATTCATTGAAGGTGTTAATGTATCGCGTGTGAGTTTGAAGCGCTACATAAAACCAGTAATGATGATGGCGTTAGGTTTAGTATTTACAACAGTCATAGGGGTAGGGTTCTTTATTCATTGGGTATGGCCAAGCTTACCCATGCCAGCCGGCTTTGCGTTAGCTGCTGTTTTATGTCCGACAGATGCGGTAGCTGTGTCGGCAATTACGAAAGGGAAAATTCTACCAAAAGGTTCTATGACAATCTTAGAAGGGGAGTCATTGTTAAATGATGCGGCAGGTATCATTTCATTCAAAATTGCTGTCGCAGCACTGATTACAGGCGCATTTTCTATTACGGATGCGATTGGTCAGTTCTTAATTACTTCAATCGGCGGTTTAGTTATTGGTCTGATTGTCGGTATTATCTTAGTTCGTTTACGTATTGTATTGGCACGTAAAGGTGTAGAAAGCAATAATATGTTTGTATTCATTCAGTTATTGACACCATTTGTGTCATATCTTGCGGCAGAAGTCTTCCATGCTTCAGGTATTATCGCGGCAGTGATTTCAGGACTGGTTCATGGTTTTGAGCGTGATCGGATTAATCAAATCAGTAACCAGTTGAAATTGAGTTATACACAAACATGGAACTTATTGAGTTATGTATTAAATGGCTTTGTATTCGTAATTTTAGGCTATATTGTACCTGAAACTGTTAAAAACATTATTAAAACAGAGCCGCAGAACCTAGTCTTCTTACTTGGAATTACAGGTTTGATTGCCTTAGCGGTATATGTATTTCGTTTCTTATGGGTGTATGTTTTATATCCGTATTTCTACTTACCGGTCAGTCCATTCCAACGCGCAATGAATGATGGTGAGAATAAAGAACAAGGAGAAACGAAACCTAAACGTAGTAAATACGCGATGATTATGACTTTATGCGGAGTACATGGAACGATTTCATTAGCCATTGCTTTGACGTTTCCTTATATGCTTGGAGAACATACATCATTTGTTTATCGTAATGACCTACTCTTTATTTCTGCAGGTATGGTGGTATTAAGTTTGGTAATTGCTCAAGTTTTATTACCGTTAATTACACCAGTCATGAAGAAGGTCGAAGTGGAAGGTATGAGTTTCAGAGAAGCTCGTATCTATATTCTTGAACAGACAATTGACTACTTAAGAAGACATGCGACGCCTGAAACTTCATTCAATTATGGTAATGTCATCAAAATCTATCATGATCGTATTGCTTTTATGAAAGTGATTGACGATGATGATGAAAACTCTAGAGAACTTGAACGCTTACAAGGGATTGCGATTGATACAGAGACAGAAACATTAAACGAGCTCGTGAAAGAAGTCAGAATTACACAAAGTGATTTTGATAACTATATGCGCTATGCCGAACGTACACAAGTGTATCGTCAAGCTTCATTGATTCGCAGAATTATTATGCGCATCAAAGTAGCCATTTTAAGACGTCGTGTGCGTGTACAAACAAACGCATCTTCCTCATTAGATGTGCAGCAGAACTTAAAAGAAATTTCGAATATTATGCGTATCGTTCACTACAATGTAGTCAAACGATTAACAAAAGAAGCTAATGCTGATAACAAATTAGAAATCGGCACAATTTGTGATAGTTATTTAATGCGTTCAGATAATCTGACAGCGGCTAATATCTTCTCAAATAAAACGGGTCATCGTAATAATGTAGCTAGAATCAAGCTCAATGCTTTACGTGAACAACGACATATTTTGAATGAATTGGTCGAAGATGAAGAAATCAGTGAAAAAACAGCTTTAAAATTACGTGAAGCGATTAACTATGATGAAATGGTCTTAGTGGACCGTTTAACATAATTATAAATAGAGCACAGCCTGCATAACAAACAGACTGTGCTTTTTCATATAGTAAGATAAAAGGAAGAACTATTATAAATTGTTAGATAGTTGAGAATTGTTAACTTTTATCTATTTAACAATTGATAAATCTTGTAAAAGAAAGGTTTAATCGGTTTAATAAAGTCGCCGACATATTCTTCAACATGGGCATTAAAGCCTTCTTTGAATTTTTGAACACCGAAATCTTCAGCATCTTCACTGAAATCTCCTGTAATACCGTAAAAATTATAGCGATCAATACCTTTATTTTTCGCAAATTGAATCATTTCCCATTGGAGTCTGTACGCACCCATATAGGCATTGTATTTAGGGTTTGAACCGCTGGATAGGTAGTAAACTTCATGAGGGTTATAGATATAGTAAGCTGCAGCTAAGTCTAATACAGGTCCATCTGTTTCTATCAATTTTTTCGTTTCAGTAATTTTTCGTTCTTGTGCTGCTAATTGCTTTTGGTATTGCGCATATTTATTTTTGTTTTTCTTAGAATTAGGGTTTTCTTTTAATGCCGCTTGAACATTTTCAATATCTGTATTTAACTCAGCGACTTTCGCATTTTGTGCCTCTAATAATTCTTCTAAATCGATGTAAGCCAGCTTTAACATACTGTTATCAGCGTATGTTTTCTGCATTCTTTCAAAATAACTTTGATCTCTGAATTTGAAGCCGTGTTTTTCTTCAGCCATTTTAAATAATTTAAAAAATCGATCTGTTTCATCAATTGATAAATCACGGACTTTCACCTGCATTTCATAGGTTTTCTTAATATTACGGCGTGTTTGATAATCCATTTCTTTTAACAATTGTTTTTCATCTTTGTTTTCTAGGTTTAAGACAGACAACCATCTGATCTGACTTGTTTGAGAATAACCTGTAGTAAACCCTTGATGACGGTAATCTAATAAATTCATCACATTCATAAAAGTTTCGTTATCATAAGATTTAAGGATTTCTCCGTCACAACTTCGAATATTTTCTAACAGGTAAGGATCAGTTAAAACATATAAGCAGTTATGCTTTTTTAGATATGTCGTTAAATTTTCATAAAAAAATCTGACTAACTCATGGTCTTTAAAGTTCATGACTGGACCGCGATGTGTATAGAAATATTTAAAGAACTTTAAACAACGTGCCTCAGTCAGTAAACAAGCAGCTAATACTTCACCTGTTTCATTTTTTACGCCGACTAAATGTACATTATTTTGATGCTCATTTTGATAATTGAAGTGTGAGGATGATTGGGTGTAATGTGATGCATTTTCATTAACAAAATTTTCAAATTCTTGAATGTTTAACTTAGAAAAATTCAAAAAAAGACCTACTTTCATATAGAGTTTTTTAACATTGATTAGATATACACAAAAAAATCGATTGATTAAGTAACCGCAATTGTTAACTTATCAACCGATATCAATATTGTTTAAAACTAAGCGGAGGGAGAAGGATTCGAACCAACGCAAGCACTGACGTGCTCCTAATTAATAAATAAATATTAACCCCCTTAAACCAGACTTGGGTATCCCTCCATGAATAACTAAATTAATCATAACTTTAGTTTTTCTAAAAGTAAAGGAAAATTATAAATATTTTGTAGATAAACAATTGAAGATATTTAAAGAAATATAATAAATGACTAAATTTTTGTTGTTTATATTTAAAAGGGTAAAGATGTGATCTTGTGATGAAAGATTGAGTGAATTAAACACAAAAAAAGCGACAGCTCTTGAGGGGAACTGTCGCTTCGAAAATCGATGTCATCGCAAGCACCGATTTTCTTAAAGTGGTGTGTGGTCCAGTGGGAGGAAAGACCACAGCTTATTTATGTTTAGGATAGATTATTTATGGATTAGCGGAAATGGAATGGACATACTAGGAGGTCTTTTTCCGCTAATTGAAAGGATAAATTGTTTACTTCATGCTTTGATGAACGGTTTCAATGTTAGATTCCATCATTTTGTAGTAGGAATCTCCTTTACTGCCTTTTTTGCCAATAGAGTCTGTGTAGACTTCTCCTGAAATTGGAACGCCTGTTTCTTCACTCAAGCTCTTCATGCTTTTATGATCGACACTTGTTTCGACTAATAGATTTTTCAAGTTGTGATCTTTAACGAATTTAATTGCTTGTTTCATTTGTTCAGGTGTTCCTTGTTTTTCAGTGTTAATTTCCCAAATATAGCCGGGAGTGATGCTATATTGTTTTGAGAAATATTTAAATGCGCCTTCACTTGTGATCATAGCGCGTTGATCTTTAGGAATGTCATCGAACTTGTCGTGACTGTCTTTATTTAATTTTTCAAGCTTGTTGATATAAGCATCACCTCGTTTTTCGTAGTCTGCTTTGTGTGCTTTATCATGATTGATTGCAGCTTGCTGAATTGTTTTTACATATTTGATGCCGTTCTCTAGACTTAACCAAGCGTGAGGATCTTGTTTTGTCTCATCGCCTTCAGCACCGTTCAGGTAAATTGGTTTTACATCTTTAGAAACGCGTACGACACTATCATCTTTAGTTGTTTTGCCAGCTTGGTCTAAAGCATTTTTAAACCAACCATTACCTGTTTCCAGATTCAATCCGTTATAAAGGATGATATCTGCGTCTGTTAAGGCTTTGATGTCTTTAGGTTTGACCTCATATTCATGAGGATCTTGGCCGATAGGAACTATGCTATGTATATCCGCATGGTCCCCGACTACGTTGTCGGCCATGTCATATAGTATTGAATTGGTTGTGACGATTTTAAGTTTATGATTATCAGAGGCTGTTGAGTTTGAATCTTTGCCTCCGCCGCATGCTGCTAACAGTAATAACATGATAGCTAATAATGGTACTAATTTTTTCATGATGTAACTCCTTTTTTGATTTTGAGAGTCAATTTAGAATAGATAAATGTACCGACATAAATAGCAAACGCACACAAGACAATTGTTGCACCACTAGGGATGTTATAAATGTAGCTGAAATACATACCGATTATTGAACTGATTACACTGATCAGACTGGCTACAATCATCATAGACCATAATTTCTTGGTGATGAGAAAAGCTGCTGAAGCGGGTGTAATCAACAGTGCAACAACGAGTATAATACCCACAGTTTGAATGCTTGCAACTGTCACAAGTGACAAGAGCAGCATCACAAAGTAGTGGATGGCTGTTGTGTTTAAACCGCTCATTCTACTAAAGGTTGAATCGAAAGTAGAAATCATTAATGGGCGGTAAAAAATGATGATAAGCAAGAGTACTATTATGCTGACCACAATCGTCGACCAGTATGCACTATTGGTAATCGCTAGCAAATTACCGAATAGAATATGATACAAGTTCGTCGTACTATTGATCAAGCTGATAATAATAACTCCGGTAGCTAAGAATGCTGTGAAGCTGATGCCGATGGCTGCGTCTTGTTTAGTTTTACTTCGTTCAGAAATAAAACCGATGAATAGACTGGCTAGCATTCCAGTAACTAAAGCTCCGACAAACATCGGAATTTTGAAGAGGAATGATAGTGCAACCCCTGGCAATACAGCATGGCTCATCGCATCACCCATGAGTGACAACCCTCTTAAAACAATCAGGCTGCCGACTGTTCCGCACACAATGCCGACACAAATGGCAATAATCAGAGCGCGGTTTAAAAATTGATATTGTGTGAGTTGTTGTATAAATTCGTACATAAATTTGACTCTCTTTCTAATTCTTTAATGGCGCTGTGGTTGATTCATGAATGTCTCGTTTAATCGTTCTGTGGTCATTGCTTCTTCGCTTGGTCCGAAATAACGTAAAGTTTGATTGAGCAGAATGACACGATCGAAATAAGTAGTTGCTTTTGATAGATCATGATGCACGATTAAAATTAATTTGCCTTCGGCCTTTAAGCCTTCTATTTTACGCATAATTAATTGTTCACTCGTAAAATCAATTCCTACAAAAGGTTCGTCTAATAAGTAAAGTTCGCTCGTCGACATCAAGGCGCGTGCAACTAATACACGTTGCAGCTGTCCACCGCTTAATTGAGAAATTTGGCGTTTACGTAAATGTGTTAATTCCATTTCTTCTAATAATTGAGTTAAGCGTTGTTTAATTTGTGCAGAAGGGCGTTTAAACCACCCAATCTCTTTATAAGCGCCTGATAGTACGACGTTTTCAACATCAATTGGAAAATCTAAATCTAAGTAGGCTTTTTGCGGTATGTATGTGATGTTCTTAAGTTGTGATTCGACTGATTGATTGTTCAACAATTGGACACCTTGTGATTTAAACTCTCCGATTAACGCTTTGATTAATGAGGATTTTCCTGCACCGTTCGGACCCATAATACCGATAATTTCACCGTGAACAGGAATAGACAAGTTGATGTTTCGCAAGACATGCTTATTGCCTAAATACAAATCCAAATTCTCAATTTCTAACAATATCACACCTCCTAAAAGATTTTTTAGGGCAACCTAATTTATTTCATCATAAGACATGAATTTTCGCGTGTCAAGTCTTTTCGTGATACAATAAAGTGAATCTGGATGGAAGGAACGGTGACAAGATGTTAACGGAAGAAAAAGAAGATTACCTCAAAGCGATTTTGAATAATGGCGGCGCAACTTCATTCGTTACAAATAAAAAACTTTCTCAATACTTAAATATTAAACCCCCATCCGTGAGTGAGATGGTCAATCGTTTAGAAAAAGCGGGCTATGTAACTACCAAACCTTATAAGGGTGTCAAATTATCCGAAGAAGGTTTCAACCATACATTAGAAATTATTAAGCGTCATCGCTTATTAGAACTTTTCTTAATCGAGATATTGAAATACAACTGGGAAGAAGTGCACCAAGAAGCAGAAGTGCTTGAACATAGAGTGTCTGATTTGTTTGTCGAACGTTTAGACTCATTGTTGAATTATCCGACGACATGCCCACATGGTGGTATCATCCCAAGAGATGGTAAATTTGAAGAAATTTACAATGAATCCTTAAAAACATTCCAAGCAGGAGATCAAATCGTGATTCGTCGTGTACGAGACCGTACGAAATTATTAATTTATCTTTCTAGTAAATTTATTTCAATCGGGGATGCGGTGACGGTGATATCTCGTGATGATACTAACGAAGTTATTGCTATTCAAAAAGGGGATGACCCATTAATTATTTTAAGTTATGAAAACGCGGCACATATTTTTGGGGAATTAGCGGACGTATAAATAGAATAGGAATCAGAGTGGTTCATCATTGGCGTAATCTATTTAGGTTACGTCTTTTTTGTCGTTCTAATTAATGAGATGTATATCATTCTTTGTACCTATGGATAATTCAAAAAATCGTCATATAATAATAAAAAAGATAAAAGAGGTATAAGGATGAAGGAGAATACAGCACATCAATCAGAAAAAATAGTGTTAGTTGTCAGCTTACTGATCTTTTTGTTTATAATGATTGGGAATTATTTAAAGTTAGATTTTTTACGATATATGGATCAAACGACATTACGATGGTTTATTCAAACGTTTGGTGAACCGAAAATGCAGTTTGGTCATGGCTTTCTTAATGATTATATGAATGCACTGGCTACATATGGAGATGTTTTAACCTTTGTAGTGATGTCTATTGTCATTGCGATTATTTTATTATTCAAGCGTTACTATGTATTAAGTTTATGGTTGTTAAGCACAGTGGCTTCAGGAGGTATCTTAGGAATTATTTTTAAGGATGTCATTCATCGTCATCGTCCGTATGACCATTTGTTAGCAGACACAGGTTTTTCTTTTCCAAGCGGGCATTCATTATCTAGTACGCTGATTGTGATCATTATATTTGCGGTGTTTTTACCGAAAGTGAAACATCGTGCAATTCAAGTGACAATTGCTGGTTTGCTTTCAGTGTTATGGGCAAGTATTTTATTTTCAAGAATGTACTTTCACGCACACTTTTTAACTGATGTGATAGGCGGTGTCTCTTTAGGTATCGTTTGGGTAATGGGTGCTATATTGATATATCGCTTGTTATTAACGAAGTTGCCTCAAATCAATTTACTGCGAAAAGGTAAGATGTTTTATATAAAATAGTAAAATAAAGAAGCTTTGCGGTGTCGCAAAGCTTCTTTTGTTCATCTATTCATCTCTATTAAATTTGTTTGCCCCAAATATTTAAGTCTAAGCGTTGATTATCGATGTGTGCGATTTGCGGCATTTCTCCCCAAAGAACGTAGCCTTGTTTTTCAAATAATTTATTACATGGTATGTTTTGTGCGAAAACATAGCCAGTTAAGAAGCGAATCCCTAACGCTTTGGCTTCTTGTTCTAGACGTTGCATCACTTTAGTACCAATACCTTTCCCACTAATCTGTTGATCCAAATAGATACTAACTTCTGCAGTTTCATCATAAGCAGGTCTGCCGTAAAAGTAATTCAGACTTGCAAAACCAATTGGGCGCATTTCTTCATCGTATACTGTAAACAAAGGACGCATGGCATCGTGTTTATCAAAGACGTGTGCCATTTCTTGTTCTGTCATTTCATCAATATCTGCTGTGATGTTACGTGCAGCGATGGCTTGATTATAAACTTTTGTAAATAAAGATAAATCGACTTGTGTTGCTGGACGAAGCTTTACCATTTTTATCACCTTAATTCTGTAAAAGTAGAATAGTGATAATAGCGTACACGATATAAACGTTAAAGGCAATCCATAACAAACTGAAAATTACGACAGGGATGCCGGTTAATTGACGTAAAGCTAAACCATCCCAGTCGATGACATGTTTCGTAAAAGTCAAAGTAATAATCGTCCAAGTCGATTGTAGCAACTCTCCGAACAGCACACCTAAAATAAAGTGGTAAATCAATGATAAGATAATGACAATGAATTCAGGTTGACCGTTTTGTACTAAACCATAAATCATGACTCCTAGTAAGAGCGTGAGTAAAATAGGGATACCTTTTCTAGAAGTAATCAGCACAAAATAAATAAAGATACCTAGATAGCTGAATACGAAGAGTGAAGGATAATGATAATAACCTGCAAAGAGTCCGACTGCCAACATCAACGGAGGCATCACATAACCGCCAAGTGTCGTAATTATCATCGTCACTCTACTTCTAGCTCTGGTGACCGCAAAGCCTTGTCGCGAGGTCTGTATACGTTCTCTAGGAGAAGTAACAATCACTAAATCCTCGGTATGACCGCCACTGATTTTGTTAAATAGAATATGACCGAATTCATGTGTCAGTACCGGAATGTAATTTAATATAATGTCTAGAATCGCAAAACTTGGTTTATGACGATTGCGATGCACAAATAGATAAGCAATAGCGATTAATACTACCCAATATAAATGGAGTGTCATAGAAGTGCTTAGAATATCTTTAATCAACTGCATAATTTAACCTCTTCTTGAATTAGAAAAAGTTGAGATACATGACCTCAACTTATGATTTATCTTCATTGTATGAATTTTTAGCATTTACGTCTTGCGTCTTCGGACCTATTTTAATCATTCGGCACATCTTTGATGTAACGTGCTGGATTACCTGCGACAACTTGATTTGCGGGTACATCTTTAGTGACGACGCTGCCTGCGCCGACAACAACATTATCGCCAATGGTAATACCTGGCAAAATAATCGCACCTGCGCCGATCCAAACATGATTACCGATTGTTATAGGGTAGCCTAACTCTAGTCCAGCGGCACGTGTTTTAGGATTTAAAGGGTGAGTTGCGGTAATCAACTGAACGTTCGGACCTAAGAGTACGTGATTGCCAATCGTAATTTTTGCGACATCTAACATCGTCGCATTAAAGTTCGCATAGAAATGGTCTCCGATTGTAATGTTATAACCGTAGTCAAAATGGATGTCTGGTTCGATGAAAACTTCTTCGCCGCAAGCACCTACACTTTGGCGGAATAAATGCATACGTTCTTTAATAGAAAAGGCATTGTTGATTGCTTTTGTTGCGTGGCGTGCTTTATGACGTTCCTTTACTAACTCAGGATCTCTTGAGTCATAGAGCTGACCGCTCAACATTTTGTCTTTTTCACTTGTCATAGTATCTAACCTCTTTGATTCTCATAATAAATTCAGATTACCACTTATAGTGAGGAATGCAATCAATTCAACTGGCGTGTATAATAAGATGAAATGAACTTTTATTAATCAGAGGTGCAAGTTAGGAGTTTGAAGCGATGAGTATTCAACATAAGCATAAACAGAATAAAGTAGATATTTTGTCTGTTCAATTTGATAACGTCACAATGGACGAGATGAAAGAAGCGGTCATGCATTTTAGAGAAACAGATACAACTGATAACATGTTTGTTGTGACTGCAAATCCTGAAATTGTAGATTACGCATTAGATGATCGAAGTTATTATAATTTAATCAGTGAAGCAGATTATATCATTCCAGATGGATCAGGGATTATTCAAGCAGGCAGAATATTAGGTACCCCGTTAAAAGAACGTGTGCCAGGTATCGAATTTATGGCAAAGTGTTTAGAAATTGCTGAGCGTTATCATCAGCGTGTCTTCTTATTAGGTGCATCTGAAGCTGTAGTCGCAAAAGCCAAACAAGAGCTACAACATCGATATCCTCATGTGACTTTCGATGCACATCACGGTTATATTGATTTAAAAGATGAACAAGTGGTTCGTAAAGTAAGTAAATTTAATCCAGATTATGTTTTTGTCGGTATGGGTTATCCTAAACAAGAACAATGGATTAAACAACACCGTCATCGCCTTCAACATACATTACTGATGGGTGTCGGCGGATCCATTGAGATTTATAGCGGTACAAAAAAGCGTGCACCTCTATTCTTCCGTAAAACGAATCTTGAATGGTTTTACCGCTTAATTACAGACTGGAAACGTATGGCAAGAATGCGCAGATTACCTAGATTTGTATCCAAAGTTTTCCGTAAACGTTTGAAGCGTAAATAATATTTAAATGAGCCTTCTCTAACAATACAGGAAAGTTAGAGCAGGCTTTTTTATGAACAAAATATGATATCTACATAATGTGTATTGAATATTTAGAAAAATAAAGTAATATTGTATCATTCACATATGAAGTGTCTTGATAAGCATGATTGAGACATGATTTGTGACAATCATTTCTTTAAGAGCATAAACAACAAACATCAAGAGGTGACAACATGAAAAAGGGATTCTATTATTGATTTTCGATTTAGTTTCGACCTTTGGTTCGGAAATCTTTTTCTTTGCTTGTTCGTTTTATATTTTAAGAGAAACAAGCAATGGTGCATTATACGGTTTTGTTATAGGTATGATGGCTGTAGTTCAAATTGTGTTAGGTCCAATTATGGGGAACCTAGCCGATTATAAAAGTAATCGAAAGATGATCTTCATTGCGCAATTATTAAGCGTGCTATCCATCACTGTGTTTTTAGTGGGGTATCAAAATCATTTATGGGCACTGGTTATTTTAATGATGATGCTTACTGCGACTGATGTGCCAGTAGGTTTAATCATTGAATCTAATTTAGCGAAGATAACAGGGGAGCAATTAGAGCGCTTTGTGTCTTTAAGGAATATTGTAATTATGGCCACATCATTCTTAGCGCCAGTAATCGGCGGTATTGTGGTAGGATTCCTTTCTATTGAACAAATGGGATATGTGATTTTAGTGACTGAATCACTCGCCATGTTGACGATAGCATTTATACCTTTAAACAGACATGTGGAAAAAGAGAACCAAGCTTTCATCAATAATTTCAAAAAAGGTTTTCACTACATATGGGCTAAAAAGGATTTAGCGACGATGGTGGTTTATTTGGCAGTGATTAATATTATTTTGTATGCGATACCGATTGGCATTTCAATGTTAGCCATTCAAAAGATGCATGTATCTTCAAGTGCATTTGGATGGATAGAGGCTTCTTTAACAATCAGCATGGCGTTAGGCAGTATCATTCTTGCGATTTTCCCGCCTAAACAAAATTTACGTTTATATTTAATTGGATCGAGCTACACGATTGCGATGATTTTCTTTGCGTTGGCATTGATTACGATGATGGCAATGGGAAATTTAGCTGGGGTGTTAGCGTTAATTGGCGTTTATATTGTATTAGGTTTCAGCGCACAATACAGTAATATTCCACTTCAAATCTACTTCCAAAAACGTATCGAGGAAAGTTATAAAGCAAGGGTCTTCTCTGTCAGCTTTGCGCTCAGTCAATTCACCAAACCTTTAAGTATTATGTTCTTCAGCTTTATTCTTGGTTTCAATTACACGCTTGTATTTCTGATTACAGGATTAGTTTTCGTCATGATAGTAGTTGTATTTACTAAAATTGTCCCTAAAGATGTGTTTGATAAAGGTATCAACACGTCATCAGAAGAAGGAGTATAATAGAGATAAATATAAGCAGAGGAGTGACATGCGTGGCAAGACATAAAATTTATGATATGGCATTCGCAAGTGTTTATCCACATTATGTGACAAAGGTTGAGAAAAAAGGGCGTACGAAAGATGAGTTGCATGAAGTCATCACTTGGTTAACAGGATATGATGAAGCAGGTTTACAACAAGTATTAGATGAGCGAGTACCGTTTGAAGATTTCTTTGCGCAAGCACCTGACTTAAATCCGAACCGCAAGTTAATTACGGGTGTCATTTGCGGCATTCGTGTTGAAAACATTGAAGCACTTTTAATGCAGGAAATTCGCTATTTAGATAAGATCGTAGATGAGCTCGCAAAAGGTAAGCCATTAAATAAAATAATGAGGAAATGATTTAAAGAATAAAACGTTTTCAAGTTTTACAAAATGATGAACTTATAAAAAATATATTGCAGAATCGTAATCGTTACGATACAATGTACTTAATTTAAAAACGGATTCGATGAAAAAGATATGAAATACAAGATTTAAGTCAGAGATAGAAAGTCAGCGGCTGGAAGCTTTCTAATTACTTAAACTGTGTTTTACTCCTTTTGAGATGTATGTGAAAGCATACCGACTAATGGCATGTTACGCCATTCTAATGAGGAAGCAAGTTGAGACTTCTAGGAGAGCAACTCCAATTGAAGTCTTGTTTAATGACTTGTTTCGAATGTGGGTGGTACCACGAGCATAAACTGCACTCGTCCCTGTTATCAGAGGATAAGTGCAGTTTTTTTATTGAATAAAATCAATCATTAGAATTTAAGGAGGCAATAATTATGGCAGAACAAGTTATCGTTACTTTACCAGATCAACGCAAATTGGAGGTGGCACAAGGCACAACACTTTACCAAGTTGCGCAACAAATCGGCAGTTCTTTTGCGAAAAAAGTTGCGGTTGCGAATGTGGATGGCACATTTTATGGTTTGAACGAATACATCGGAGAAGATTGCCAAGTTGAATTCTTGACATATGAAGATGAAAAAGGGTTAGAAGCCATTCGTTATACTTTAGGTTATTTAGCAGGTGAAGTCCTAGAAAAACACGGTGCAAAAGTTGCGGGATTCGGTGTAAACAAAGAACAATTCTTTGTAGACTTCAAACCTGAAGAAAACTTGAAAGCAGCGGATTTAGAAAAAGTTTCTAAAGACATTCAAAAAGCAGTAAGCGCCAATCATCCAATTGAAGTTCGTGAATTATCAAAATTAGACGCATTAGACCAATTTAATGAAAATGCTTTTATGCAACATCATATTGAACAAGCCTCAGAGCCTGTGAAAGTTGCAGTGCATGGAGATTACGCAGCAGTTATCGACCAACCTTTAGTACACAATTTATCTAAAGTGAAACACTTCAGTTTACAAGCAGTATCCGCAACTAACTGGTTACGTGATGTGAACAACGAAGCATTACAACGTGTATCTGGTTTTGCATTCGCAGATGCGAAAGCCTTAGAAGACCATCAAGCGTTTATTGATAAATATGAACAAGTGAACCATCGTCGTTTAGGTAAAGAATTAGATATCTTCTCATTCTCAGAATTTGCACCAGGTATGCCATTCTATGCGCATAACGGCCAAGTGATTCGTTTGGAATTACAAAATATGTTGAGACAATTACAGTTTGAAGCGGATTATGAAGAAGTCTATACTCCATTTATCATGGACGAAACTTTATGGAAAAACAGTGGACACTGGGATCACTACCAAGACAATATGTACTTCACTGAAGTTGATGAACAAACTTATGCGTTAAAACCAATGAACTGTCCTGGACATATGTTGATTTACAAAAATCATTTACATTCATATCGTGATTTACCAATTCGTATGGCTGAGTTCGGACAAGTACACCGTCATGAATTAAGCGGTTCTTTAAATGGTTTATTCCGTGTAAGAACATTCAACCAAGATGATGCACATATCTTTGTACGTCGTGACCAAATCGAATCAGAAATCTTAGATGTCTTAGGTTTGATTCATAAAGTATATAGTGTCTTCGGCTTCGATTACAGTATTGAACTTTCTACTCGTCCAGATGACTTTATGGGTGAAATCGAACTTTGGGATTTCGCTGAACAATCATTAGAAAATGTATTGAATCAACATGGTTTTGAATATACAGTCAATGAAAAAGACGGCGCGTTCTATGGTCCTAAAATTGATATTCACATCAAAGATGCATTAGGACGTAGTCACCAATGCGGTACTGTACAACTAGATTTCCAAATGCCTGAAAAATTCGATTTAACTTTCGTTAATAAAGACGGAGAAAAAGAACGTCCAGTGGTTATCCACCGTGCAATTTACGGTTCAAGCGATCGTTTTATCGGTATCTTACTTGAACACTTTGGCGGAAACTTACCATTATGGTTAGCACCTGTACAATTAGAAGTGATTCCTGTCAATGCAGACTTGCATTTAGATGCGGTAAAAGACTTGAAACGTCAATTGAAAGCTGAAGGCTTCAGAGTAGATCTAGATCTTTCAGACGAAAAAATGGGTTATAAAATCCGTCAAGCACACTTAAGAAAAGTACCATATACACTTGTTGTGGGAGATAACGAAGTAGAAAATGGTACAGTTGCGGTAAGAAAACGCGGTGCTTCTGAAGAAACTAGCGTAGATGTGAAAGACTTCATCGAACAATTAAAAGCAGAAAGAGATGTTTTAAACTCAGTAGAGTAAGTTTAAGTTATATTTATTAAAAATTAGTATATAGCCTAAAAAAGTAATCATTCTAAGAATGGTTACTTTTTCTATATAAATAATATTGTTGCTTTAAAAAGATAAAATCTCCTAGATATATTCTTATTTATCAGAATATTTTAAATAATCTGTTTACACCGAGAGAGAATAGTAGTATATTACATGTATTCGACTCTACAAATTCAAATAAAATTGTGCAAAATAAAGGGAGATGTTTTAAATGGGAAATGCTCAAGAAATATTTAATCGGGATCATAAATATTTTGCTGAAGCAGGTCGGATACCTTATTATCCACTCATTATTGATTACGCACATGGAGCAACATTAACAGATATCGATGGAAAAGAATATATCGATTTATTATCAAGTGCGAGTTCACAAAATGTTGGTCATACACCTGAGAAAGTTGTAAAGGCTATACAAGAACAAACAAGTAAAATGATTCATTATACACCGGCTTATATGTATCACGAGCCGCTAGCTAATCTTTCTGAAAAACTGTGTGAGTTATCACCTGGGAAATTTAATAAAAAAGTACTTTTTGGTCTTACTGGTTCTGATGCATGTGATGGAATCATTAAATTTTCAAGAGCTTATACTGGTAGACCTTATATTATTAGTTTTACCAACGCTTATCATGGTTCCACATTTGGTTCGATTTCTTTATCAGCGATTAGTTTGAACATGAGGAAAAAAATAGGGCCGTTATTACCCGGAGTGTATCACATCCCATTCCCAGATAATTACAGAGGAATGTATGGTTCGACAGAATCCAATACTATTGATGAGTATTTAGCACCTTTAAAAGAAATGTTTGAAAAATATTTACCTCCAGATGAAGTTGCGTGTGTAATCGTAGAAACTATTCAAGGAGATGGAGGATTATTAGAACCGGTAGAAGGTTATTTTGAAGCTTTGGAAAAGCTATGTAAGGAACATGGGATTTTAATTGCAGTTGATGATATTCAACAAGGAATGGGAAGAACTGGAAAATGGAGTTCGATAGAACACTTTAATTTTGAACCTGATTTAGTAGCATATGGAAAATCGTTAGCAGGCGGAATGCCAATGTCAGCAATTGTTGGAAGAGAAGAAATTATGGATAGTTTAGCATCACCAGCTCATCTATTCACAATGGGAGCAAATCCAGTAAGCTGTGCAGCGGCGTTAGCAACTTTAGAAATGTTAGAAGAAGATAAGTTAGTTGACAAAGCAGCCGTAAAAGGTAAATACGCTAAAAAATATATGGAAAATTGGATTGATAAGTTTGAATTTGTAGGTGATGTAAGAGGTCTAGGGTTATCTATTGGAATAGATATTGTAAAAGATAAACAAAGTAAAGAAAGAGATAATTTAGCTGCTTTAAAAATTTGTAATCGTTGTTATGAAAGAGGAGTAGTAATTATTGCCGTAGCAGGAAATGTGCTACGATTCCAGCCGCCTTTAGTAATAACAGATAAAGAGTTAGATAAAGCATTGAATATATTAACAGAAACTATGGAAGAATTGCGCGATGGAAAATTAGATGTT
The DNA here is from genome assembly GCF_001839185.1 of Staphylococcus sp. HMSC65H10. Classification (NCBI taxonomy): domain Bacteria; kingdom Bacillati; phylum Bacillota; class Bacilli; order Caryophanales; family Staphylococcaceae; genus Staphylococcus; species Staphylococcus sp. HMSC65H10. Next base: position 58,668 of record NZ_KV840310.1, read on the forward strand.
TACCAAGTTGAAGGACAAGGTTGGTAATAGGGGTGTTTATATGGAAAAAGGAATTGATTGGAAGAATGTTTTAAAGTTAAGTGGGGCCTATATGGCGTATTTGATTGGATCAGGATTTGCAACGGGGCAAGAAGTAATGCAGTTCTTTGCTTCATACGGTAAAGCAGGAATTGCAGGTATATTTTTAAGTGCACTCCTATTTTGTTCTTTAGGAGTAACATTAATGACTAGAGGCTATGAGCTTCAATTAGCACAACCAGGTGACATTTTTAAACTATACTGCGGAAAAATAATAGGGAGATTGGTAGAGTATTTCACGTTATTATTTTTATTCAGTATTGTAGTAATAATGATTTCAGGTACTGGTGCAATTGCTAATGAACATTTTGGAACACCAACTTATGTTGGACTTTTAGGTATGGGAATTGTAACAATGATAACAGTAATATTTGGCTTGAAAAAACTGGTGGATATTATTGGAGCAGTCGGACCAGTTATTGTTGTTTTAACTATCGCTATTTGTTTAGTGGTCTTCCTAAAAAATATTGGTTCATTACCATCTTTAGACACATTACCGCAAGCTGCTAAAGATTTACAGCCTGCTGGTCATTGGTGGCAATCAAGTATTTTGTTCTTTTGCTATAATATTTTAGCAGGAACGATATTCTTTACTCAACTTGGACAACAATCTGGTAGTCGTAAAGAAGCATATGCTGCAGGTATTTGTGGTGGAGCTGGTTTAATGGCTGCTGTGCTGGCCATGGTATTAGCAATGTTTGCACATTATCCTAACGTATTAAAGTTAGAAGTACCGGTATTATATCTTGGAGATACAATTAGTCCTTGGGTAGCGACTATTTTCTCTATTTGTATATTGCTAGGTATTTATTCAACAACAGCACCGATGTATTGGTTGATTAAAAATGAGTTTATGCGTTTTATTCCATCAAAATTTGGTGTGCTTATCACTGTTTTATTAGGTATTGTTTTTATGGCTGGAGGTACACTTCCATTTGGAGAATTGGTTGCAATGATTTATCCATTTGTAGGATATGTTGGATTAGCATTAGTTATAGTCATTTTCGCACGAACTATATGGTCTAAATTCAAAACTACTAATAGTAAAATTTAAGAAATAAAAAATACGCATTGCAGTAGAAAGGGTAGCTGCAATGCGTTTTATTTTTAAGGGTTATTATTTTATAGTTTCATGTGTTTCAATTAAGTAGTTGAGGGAGCTTAATTGAACACAGGTTTTTTGACATTTTTATTAATGAGGGTAGGATTCAGAATGCAGGGCTAATCACGTTCTGAATCGTCGTGTGATTTTCAAGATTGAGTTTAAACGTTTTGTTTGGGCTCATTTCCATATAACAGGTGTGCGTTTGATCGATGATTATCATTCAGAGCGACTTAAACTCTGTTTTATTTGAGTAAGGGTTGTGTTGTAAGTTTGAAATAGTAACGTGAAGCATAAGAAAGTTGAGGGCACTGCTGGTGGTGATGAATTGTGGGAATTCAATCAGCAGAATATATGCATTGTTACCTTATTTCAATACTTAGCGCGTTTTAAATTTTAACGCAGATTTATTTTAACCATCAATTGCTGTTATAGGCATACTGATTACTATTTGGCACTTAATTTGAACTTACCGGTTGTTGTTAGGGTTATTGTGTAGCTATGACAGCATCTTGCAATGTTTATGATTAGCTTTTTCAATCAAACATTTTAAAACAGGAGGTTGCAAGAGAATTGCTGCTGTATCAGCTTTGTGCGTATAGAATGGGCTGTTTTCTTATACGTAAAGCACATTGTTATAATTTGGGCTGGTTTCAATAGACTACTATAGTGGTGAGTGTAGCGTATTGAAAATTTTTATAGAAATGAATGGTTGTTTAATAAGGTAAGTTCAATTTAATGTTATATGGAAATAAAAAAACTCGCTCCTGTTTACATGCATCACCTCCTTGAAAAGTCTTTATGAGTTTCAAAGTAGGTTAGTAAACAGCACCGAGTACCTTACACCAATCCTAATATATTCTATTACGATTCAATATTGCGATCGAACACGAATATTGAAATGACTTCATCATCTTCTAAATTAACATCTGTAAATAGTTTTACAAATTTCGCGCCTACCAATTCTTCCATTTCTGTAGGTGGATGTTGGTTGTAAAGTTGTTTAATTTCTTCTGTACGTCCAAATTTAAGCATTCTTTCGAATTCCTTACTTTGAGTATTACGCAAATAGAAGTTTTCAACTTTACTTAGGCTTCCTGTCATATGGGCAACCGCCCAGTTATCTTTGAAAAACACTTTGATTTGTTCGGGACCTTTACCGATGTGTTCTTTACGATACGCACGGACAAGGTTCGCAAATGCTTGTGTCTTATTTTGTTTAGCTATATCAATCACCTGCTTACTTGAGAAATGATATGACATATTGAAGTTCAGGCTGATTAGATTTCAATATTTTGATACACCTTCACTTTAAAGAAAATGAAGTGTGCAGCAAGACTATTGAAATGATTACTTGTATCAAAATGTCATTGTATGAGAGCATCCGACATTAATCAAGTGTGCAATATTATTTTGCCTGTTGTTAATACACTTGTACTTAATGATAATACTTTTTTTCTTTGATTTAAAGAGGTTTGCTTAAAGTTTTTTAAGTAAAAAGATTCAGAAATATCAATATCGCTTTAAAAGAGTGAAGTAGAAGAAGAAAAGAAAAAGCAGTTTATACTGCGATTTCTTTTACAGCTTCAATTGTTTATTTCATCACAAATCTTTCTTCGTCTAAGTTTTTACGGAAAGCTTTTTGGTCTGCTTTAGATTTCTTTTTAAAGTCTTTAAGGAATTGTTCGTACTTAGGCAATACTTCCTCAACTTCGCCGAATTGTTTCAAGCGTCCGCCTTCAATCCAAGCGATTTTTGTACAGAATTGACGGACTTGGCCGATGTTATGGCTGACGAAGAAAATCGTTTTGCCTGCTTCTTTAAATTCGTGGATTTTGTCTAATGATTTTTGTGTGAATGTTTGGTCTCCGACAGACAACGCTTCGTCAATCACTAAAATATCCGGATCAATCGTGACGTTGATAGAGAAACCAAGTTTAGCACGCATACCACTTGAATACTTTTTAACGGGTTGGTAAATAAACTCTCCCAGTTCACTGAATTCAACGATTTTAGGTGTGAGCTTTTTAATTTCTTTACGTGTAAAGCCCATGCACAACATTTTAAATTCAATATTTTCTAATCCTGTTAATTGTGCGTTAAGCCCTGCATTGATCGCAATAACACTGACTTCACCATTTTTTTCAATTGAACCTGCAGTGTTGGATAAAGATCCGCCGATAATATTGCTGAGGGTTGATTTGCCTGAACCGTTGATGCCGACTAAACCGATAATATCACCTTTATACGCTGTCATTGAGACATCTTTTAACGCGTAAAATGTTTTGTTCTTATGATTAGGAATGAGCGCATCTTTGATTCGTTCTTTGTTATTACGATAGATACGATATTCTTTTGTAATATTATCCATCTTTACAGATACATCTTTCATTGTATAACCTCTTCCTTAACCTCTATTTACTCTATTATAGTACATATTGCGATGCCGAGCGGTCAAAACGCATATGAATTCTTCAACGCTATAAATTTTACCATTTCTTGAAGAATTGGTCATTATTTTCGTCGTTAAAGTCATTTCTTTGCCATTAGTAATGAAAATTATTCCATTCTATATTATAATTACGTATAATGTTGAGATGGATATATTTCAAGCATAGAGAAAAAATTACATAAGCATATGTAATGAAATGCGCAAATCGTTTGAAAGCGTGGTTTGAACATGGGAGCATTAATAACTGTTCTGAAAGAACATATTAAAGGATTTTATTTGATCCACAGGTTAGCACAATTTGAGTTGAAAATTGCTAACCATAATAACTACTTAGGTATGGCGTGGGAGTTAATTAACCCGCTTATCCAAATTTTAGTCTACTGGTTCGTGTTCGGATTCGGGATTCGTACAAACGCACCGGTTGATGGGATACCCTTCATCTTCTGGATGCTTGTCGGTATCAGTATGTGGTTCTTTATCAACCAAGGAATATTAGATGGGACACGCTCGATTGTATCGAAATATAATCAAGTGGCGAAAATGAATTTCCCGTTATCGATTATTCCGACGTATACCGTAACTGCAAAATTATATGGACATTTAGCATTACTCGGGATTATTATTATTTTCTGTATCGCTTCAGGTATTTATCCGACGATACATATTATTCAGTTATTCTTATACGTACCATTTGCGTACATTGCTACAAGTGCTGTCGCAATCTTAACTTCGACTCTAGGTGTATTAATTCGTGATACACAAATGATGATGCAAGCGTTAATGCGTGTATTATTCTATGCATCACCAATTTTATGGGTCGCTAAGCCAGGTTCGATTGTACAAAAGATTCTGATGTTGAATCCGATTTATTTCATCGCAGAATCATACCGTGCAGCAGTACTGTATCATAACTGGTATTTTATTGATCATTGGCAATTAGCACTTTACAACGTATTTATTGTCGTATTTATATTCTTTGTAGGTTCGATTCTGCACATGCGCTACAGAGATCAATTTGCAGACTTTATGTAAGATTATTTAAGAGTAAACTCCAAGCATGTTTTAGCGTGTTTGGAGTTTTTTTAAAATAAGCAGAGGTGAAAAACATGAGACAAGTCATCAAGAAGCTGTATTTAACCATTATCAATGTATTTAATACATTATGGTTCAATAAGAAAATCGATACGCATCATATTGTGTTGTTTATGAGCTTTAAAGAAGATATATGGCCTTTAGTTCAAAGGTTTCATAATGAAGGTTACCGTTTAACTATCATCGGTAAAGAAAAAGATAAACAACAAGTTGCACAATTATCAGGTGTTGATTATGTCATCAACAGTAATAAAAACGTTATTGCGCAATTAAAAGCATTAGCCACTGCTAAAGTTATTTTTGTCGATAATTACTATTTGTTAATGGGAGGTTATCGCAAGAAAAAAGGGCAGACTGTCATTCAAACATGGCATGCGGCAGGCGCCTTAAAGTACTTTGGCCTAAAAGATCATGCGGTCGATTTGTCTAACAAGAAAGTGGTAGATCAGTATTTGAAAGTATATCATGCGACAGATTACTATCTCATAGGCGGCGACCCAATGGAAATTTGTTTTAGAAATGCTTTTAGTGCAACACCTGAACAAATGTTACGCTTTGGTTTGCCTAGAATGCAACAGTACTTTACAGTTAACTTAGAACAACAAAAAGAAAAGTTGAAACAACAGTATGGGATTAAAGATAAGCTTGCAGTATATGTACCGACATACAGAGAACATCAAGCAGCGAACAGAACGATTGATGCACAACATTTTGAACAGGAGTTGCCAGGCTATACAATTATCAATAAATTACATCCAGCTGTAAGACAAGGGTCTACACCTGATATTGAGACACAACACTTGTTCTTGATGGCAGATGTCATCATTACAGATTATAGTTCACTTGCGATTGAAGCGAGTTTATTGAATAAACCTGCCTTATTTTATGTTTACGATCAAGCGGAATATGAAGCGGATCGGGGTTTGAATCATTACTATTGGCAAATTCCTGAAAACTATAAAGCATATAATGAAGCAGAGTTGCTGCATAAATTAAAAGAAGGTTTAGAACATTATCCGCCGCTCTTTAATGAATGGCATGATTACAATACGGATGAAACTTTAAATCAGATATCAAATTATATAAAAGAATTGGTGAAACGATGAAAATTTCTATTATTATTCCAGTTTATAACTCAGAAGAAGTCATTAAGAAAGCAGTCAGTTCCATCGATACGAAATACGATCATGAAATTATTTGTATTAATGATGGTTCTACAGATGGCACACTTGAAGTACTTGAAACAATTCAAAAAGAAAATAAGCACGTCAAAATTATCAGTCAATCTAACAAAGGCGCAGCGGCTAGTCGTAATGTCGGCTTATCTCATATTACAGGCGATGTCTTCATGTTTTTAGATGCTGATGATGAATTTTTACCGAGCCGTATCGATGTGATGGCACGTCGTTATGAACAAAATGACGATGTTGAAATCGTGATTGGACAAACAGGACGTGATTATCATGGTGAATGGCGTACTTTCCCGACACATGAAGAAATTAAAAAAGATGAAGTTGTGAATTTAGCACAATGCCCAGCGATGCTGCAATCTATCGGACCAAGAGATAAGATGTTCAGCGCACGTTTCAAAGATTTACGTTTTGATGAAGACATTGTTTTTTGTGAAGAACATACATTTATGGCACATGCATTTAATCAAGCACATGATATTCAATTGTTACCAGATATTATTGCGGGCTATAATGTACGTGAGAACTCGATTACAGCACGCAGTGTTGAGCGTTTCTTTGATTATATGCACGATGCTTATATTGTACGTGGCCGCGTGATGGATTACTTGAGACTTCGTAATGTACAACAATATTATAGCTATCGTATGGATGAATTGATTGTCAGTTATATGCTTCAAGCTTATGTGACAGAAAAACCAAAAGTGACACAAGAATTATTAGATACAGTTATCCAATACATTGAAGGTATGCAAAAGACGCATTATGATGGCGATGCATTATTTAGAATTGTCAAAGTGATGGAAGGCGGCTGTAAAGGTTGGACGTTGCATTATTATCGTCAATGGCGTGAAGCGTTGAACAAAGTAGGCATCGGACGTCCGAACTATTTAGCGTTCAAAGCACAATTAGTGCCTAAACAATCAGCTTTTAGAGGGCGTGCTGCTTTAAAAAGCGCGTTAAAAAAATAAGCAAACTTACAATTTTAATATGAATTGAAGTGTGAAATGTGTTATTTTTTTACAGTAACTAAAATTGTGAAGGAGGGTTTAAATTTGAAGAGAGTTATTACGTACGGTACATATGACTTATTGCATTATGGTCATATTGAATTACTGAGAAGAGCGAGAGAAATGGGAGATTACCTGATTGTGGCACTCTCTACAGATGAATTTAACCGCATTAAAAATAAAAAATCTTACTACAATTATGAACAACGAAAAATGATGTTGGAATCTATTCGTTATGTAGACTTAGTTATTCCTGAGGATGATTGGGGTCAAAAAGAACGTGATGTGGAACGTTATGATGTAGATACTTTTGTCATGGGTCATGATTGGGAAGGAGAATTCGACTTCTTAAAAGACAAATGCGAAGTGATTTACTTAAAACGTACAGAAGGTATTTCTACGACACAAATCAAAAAAGAATTATATGGTAAAGATGCCAGATAAAATAAAAACAGAGGTATAATCGCCAGGGCTTGGCAGTTATACCTCTGTTTTTGATTTGTATTTAAAATTTCAACATTATTTCTTACGTCCGAATGATGAAATAATCATATAAACAACGATGGCTAGTGCTGCGACAATAAATGCAACGCCAAGGCTCGTTAGAATCGGATGTGTACTCCAAGAAGATTCTGCGAATGTTGTTGCTTTTCGCATCAATGGACGTTGAACATCTACTGATGGCGGGCCATAATCTTTTGAGATAAATTGTCGGTCATAGTCTAGATGAAGCTTGCCATCTTCTACGACGAATTTATAATCTTCTTTTTTAAGATTGCTTGGAACAACATCGTATAAATCTTTTTTCACGTAATAGGTTTTATTATTGATTTTGTGTTGTCCTTTAGACATAACTTTAACGTATTTATATTGTTCAAATGAACGATTGATTAAACTGTTGCCCATTTTATTACGTTCTTTATCTCCGCCTAGATGTTCGAAGTCACCTGCACCCATCATAGCTTGATCAATACGGAAGCCATCACGCTTAGTACTTAATGTGTGGTTATAATCAGCGATGTCGCTTGATCCAGTTTTTAAACCATCTGTACCAGGTAAGCTCAATTCAGAACCTTCAAGCGACCAGTTGAACGTATAATATGTTACACCGTGTTGAGTTGGTGAGATTGCTTTAGTAAATTTAAGCACTTTAGGTGTATCTTGCACGACACGTTGTGATAAAATCGCGAAATCTCTTGCGGTTGATGTACTAGACATTTCATCTTTATAACGTTTTGGCGCAAAACTTTTTAATAAGTTATTTTCAGCGCCTGTCGGATTTACAAAGTGTGTATGGTTCATACCGATTTCTTTAGCTTTTTCGTTCATCTTGTCGGTAAAATCAGATGTGGAATCAGAAACTTCATTTGCTAAAATCAATGCAGCCGCATTACTAGAGGCTGAAACCGTAATTTGAAGCAATTCACTGATGGTATAAGTTTCACCAGGATATAATTTAGTATTACTTAACTCTGGAAGGGTAGACATCGCATAATGTTTATCGGTGATTTTCACTTTATCATCTAACGATAATTTACCTTCTTTAACAGCTTCTAACGTCAGGTACATTGTCATCAATTTCGTCATTGAAGCGGGGTACCATTTCTTATCCATATGATAGCTGTAGAGTACTTGCCCGGTTTGACTAATGTTCACAGCACTTTCTGGTTCAAAACCTTCTCCGATATTTTGACCGCGTTCATTAGCGATTTGGACAGGTGATTTGGTTTCAGTGTCCGCATCAGAAAATGGTGTTATAATGGTACTTACGAAGAATATTAACAGTGTCAGTATTACTATCTTTTTCATTATGTATGTTTCAGTCCTTCAACAATAATAGTTTCACAGTAAAACTATTTTATCATAAAAGTAGTTTGATACAAGGGAACAATAAATATATGAAAATTATGCCTATTTTAGACGTCAGTCTAACGGTTGTCTGACCGAAGGGTGCCCGGACGTCTAAAATCATGTGAAAAGTCGGGACTATGCATCATAATTTAAGAAGAAACATAAAACTATAATTGAGGTAAGCGTGAAAAATGAAACAGACTAACAAAACATCTAATCCACTCTTATTCTTATTGAAGAAACTGACATGGCCAGTCGGCTTGATTGCGATTGCAGTATCTATTTCTTCCTTAGGGAGCATCAGTGGTTTAATTGTCCCTTTATTTACTGGAAGAATGGTTGATAAATTTACTGGCGAATCCTTCAACATGCAGTTTATTTTAATCTTTATTGCTGTGTTTGCGTTGAATGCAGTCTTAAGCGGTATCGGCTTATACTTATTAAGTAAAATCGGTGAAAAAATTATTTATGCGATTCGTACTGTTGTATGGGAACACATCATTCGTTTAAGAATGCGTTTCTTTGATGTGAATGAAAGCGGACAGTTAATGAGTCGTTTAACAGATGACACTAAAGTGATTAACGAATTTGTTTCTCAAAAATTACCGAATGTGCTGCCTTCTATAATCACATTAATCGGTTCATTGATTATGTTGTTTATTATGGATTGGCAGATGACGTTATTAACTTTTATTACGATACCTTTATTTGTGATTATTATGATCCCTTTAGGACGTGTCATGCAGAAAATTTCTACGCGTACACAAGCAGAAATTGCGAACTTCAGTGGTTTGCTTGGACGTGTATTAACGGAAATGCGTTTAGTTAAAGTTGCCAATACGGAACAAGTTGAACTAGATAAAGCACATATAAATTTAAAAGAAATTTATAAGCTGGGTCTGAAACAAGCGAAAATTGCGGCAGTCATCCAACCGATTTCCGGTTTGATCATGTTGTTAACAATCGGGATTATTCTTGGTTTCGGAGGTATCCGTATTTCATCAGGCGCGATTACTGCAGGAACACTTGTTGCGATGATTTTTTATGTTATTCAAATGTCGATGCCGCTTGTGAACTTGTCGACATTGATGACAGATTATAAGAAAGCAGTCGGAGCAAGCAGCCGTATTCATGAAATCATGCAAGAACCGTTAGAAGAAGTCTATATGCCTACGGGTCAATCTTTAGGTAATGGTGACATCGCATTTAAAGAAGTTTCATTTGGTTATGATACAAAAGAAGTCTTACATGATTTGAATTTTGATATTCCAAAGGGTAAAGTAACTGCATTTGTAGGGCCATCAGGATCAGGAAAAAGTACGATTTTCAATTTAATAGAACGAATGTATGACGTGACACACGGAGACATCCTTTATAATGATGTTTCTATCTATCAATTACCGCTATCGGATTGGCGTAATAAAATTGGTTATGTCATGCAGTCTAATGCGATGATGAGCGGTACAATTCGAGATAATATCTTATATGGTATCAACCGAAAAGTGACAGATGCTGAATTAATGCAGTATACACAATTAGCGAACTGTCACGAATTCATTACAGATTTTGATGAGGGATACGATACCTTAGTCGGTGAACGCGGATTGAAACTTTCTGGTGGTCAACGTCAGCGTATTGATATTGCGCGCAGCTTTGTGAAAAATCCTGATATTTTATTATTAGATGAAGCGACCGCAAATTTAGATAGTGAAAGTGAAAGAAAAATTCAAGAATCATTAGAAACATTAATGAAGGAACGTACAACTGTGGTAATCGCACACCGTCTTTCTACCATTATGAAAGCTGATCAAATTATCTTCTTAGATGGTGGACGTGTGACGGGTATTGGTAAGCATCATGAGTTAATGCAGTCGCATGAAAAGTATAAAGAATTTGTGATGACACAAAAACTAACAGATTAATGATAAAGGTTGAGACAAGAAGAAAAGTCTCAACCTTATTTTTATAACAAAAGAGATATATAGACGAATTATGACAATCATATTTATTGCAAGAATTTTTGTTTCATTTCTCAAAAATCTAATTCAAAGGTAACAACCAACATGATATACTAAAAAAGCACTTAAATTTTTTACAATTTGTAAATACGAAATATCTCAAGTAACAGGCGGACATTGTAAGGATTATAGGGAATTCAATCGGGAGGTTATGATTCTGTCAGTGTAGACTTGTACATAATAAAATAATAGAAATGGCGGGTGTAAAATGTATTTACTTATCAACATTGTTGGTTTGATTGTATTTTTAGGTATTGCAGTGCTCTTCTCTAGAAATAGAAAAGCGATCCAATGGAAATCAATTGGTATCTTAGTCATTGTAAACTTATTCTTAGCATGGTTCTTTGTCTTCTTCCCATGGGGAAATATGGCAGTTTCTAAAATGGCTGATGGTATTGCATGGTTGATTGAATCAGCGAACGCTGGGACTGGCTTTGCGTTCAACAGTTTTGTAGAAACAAAACAAATGGATATGGCGGTTGCAGCCTTATTCCCAATTTTACTCGTAGTACCTTTATTCGATATTTTAATGTACTTTAATATTTTACCGAAAATTATCGGTGGGATTGGTTGGGCGTTAGCTAAAATTACACGTCAACCAAAATTCGAATCATTCTTCGGTATCGAAATGATGTTCTTAGGGAACACAGAAGCATTAGCTGTTTCAAGTGAACAGTTAAAACGTATGAATGAAATGCGTGTACTAACAATTGCGATGATGTCTATGAGTTCAGTATCTGGTGCAATTGTCGGTGCGTATGTAACGATGATTCCAGGCGAACTTGTGTTAACAGCAATTCCATTAAATATTATCAATGCGATTATTGTTACTTCTATCTTAAACCCAGTGACAGTTGAAGAACGTGAAGATGTGATTTACCACATCCAACAAGAAGGTGTAGAACGTCAACCGTTCTTCTCATTCCTTGGAGACTCAGTTATCAACGCTGGTAAATTAGTATTGATTATTATCGCATTCGTAATCAGTTTCGTAGCATTAGCGGACTTAATTGACCGTTTACTTCACGTACTTTCAGGTACAGTAATTGGTTGGTTCAATGTCAAATTCAGCTTTGGCTTAGACCAAATTTTAGGTGTCATCATGGTACCTTTCTCATTATTACTTGGTCTACCTTGGAGCGAAGCATGGCCAGTTGCACAACAAATGGCTAAGAAGATTGTCACAAACGAATTCGTAGTCATGGGACAAATTTCTGATGCGGTTAAATCATATGATCCGCATAGACGTGCAGTTATTTCTACTTTCTTAGTATCATTTGCGAACTTCTCAACAATCGGTATGATTATCGGGACATTAAAAAGTATTGTTGATAAGAAAACATCTGATTTCGTTTCGAAATATGTACCTATGATGTTATTGTCTGGTATTTTAGTTTCATTACTAACAGCAGCATTCGTAGGATTATTCGCTTGGTAAGCGTATAGATAGAAGCATTGTATTCGGTAGTTGTTACTGAATATGATGCTTTTCTTTTTTAAGCAAAATGAAAACAGGTGAATGAATGTGGGGAGACACAAACATTACCTGCTTTCAACGGGAAATGAATTTGATGCACGTAATCAGTAAGGACTAGGTACTGATGGTGCATTCGAGCGAAAATTTTGCTTGTTTATTGTAAACAACACAAAGGAGATAACTTCCTTAATCTCTTGATTAAGGAAGTTGAAATTTATTATAGCAAAGCTTCAACACAAAGTAAACAAAATTTTCAGAATAATTAATTTAATATTAATAAACACTGTGATTCAGGGGTTTCACATTGTTGGTTAAGAGCGCCTGTGCTAGTATTTATCTTATCTACACAATTTAATAAGGGGGCGATTGGATTTGAAACGAAGAACGTGGCGTGACCTCGCACTCGTAGTATTTGGTTCATTTATGTTCTCTGCAGGGGTCAATACATTCATTATTTCCGCACAATTAGGGGAAGGCGGCGTAACAGGACTATCCATTGTATTTTATTATGCTTTTCACATTTCGCCAGCTATCACTAACTTTGTGATGAATGCGATTTTAATTGCGATTGGCTATAAGTTCTTAAGTAAGCGAAGTACGTACTTAACCATTCTTGCAACAGTGTTAATTTCAGTCTTTTTAGGACTGACTGAATCTTGGCATGTTGAAACTGGCAACATTATTGTGAATGCCATTTTCGGGGGTGCTTCAGTCGGATTAGGTATTGGCGTTATTGTACTTGCAGGGGGGACGACAGCAGGTACAACGATTTTAGCGCGTTTAGCACATAAATACTTAGACGTCAGCACATCTTACGCGTTGCTATTTTTCGACTTAATCGTTGTGGCGATTTCATTTACTGTGATTCCAGTCAATAAGTTATTGGTAACGATTATTTCACTTTATATTGGTACGAAAGTTATGGAATTCGTTATTGAAGGTTTAAATACGAAGAAGGCGATGACTGTAATTTCAAGCCGACCTGATGAAGTGGCGAAAGTTATTGACCAAAAAATCGGACGAGGGGTTACGATTATAGATGGTCGCGGTTATTACTCAAAAGAAGACAAAGAAATTTTATATGTGGTTATCAGTAAAACACAAGTTTCAAAAGCGAAACGCTTAATTCGAAAAATTGATGAGAATGCCTTTTTAGTCATCCACGATGTGCGTGATGTGTATGGTAATGGCTTCTTAGTAGATGAATAAAGGATGAGAAATCGAGGCGATAGTCTCGATTTCTTGCGTTTTAGTACATAAGAATTGTTAGGAAATCGCTCCAAAAAATGTTATAATATAGCCTATGATAATGATTATCAATTACAAGACTGTAGTTGATAAAAGTATGAAAGCTTTCACGATAATCTTTACAGGTCATAATTATAAATAAATGCAATGAGATAAGAAATAGAAATAAATTCTGCGGCAGACCTTGAAAAGAGACAGGTGTTTCGGCAACTGTATTTAAGGTTCATGTCGTATCCAATGGAGGATGAAGTATATTGGCAAATCGTTTAAATGGTCAGCACGTAACAATCGGATATGGGGATCATGTGATTGTTGATAACCTAGATGTAGAAATCCCTGATGGAAAAGTTACGTCTATTATCGGACCTAACGGTTGCGGTAAATCAACATTACTAAAAGCATTATCTCGTCTTTTATCCGTTAAAGGCGGAGAAATCACATTAGATGGTAAAAATATTCATACACAATCTACGAAAGAAATTGCGAAGAAAATCGCCATTTTACCACAATCACCAGATGTTGCAGATGGTTTAACAGCAGGCGAATTGGTTTCATACGGCAGATTTCCACACCAAAAAGGTTTTGGCCGCTTAAGCGCTGAAGATAAAGCTGAAATCGATTGGGCGCTTAAAGTAACAGGTACGTATGATTTTAAACACAGAGCTATTAATGATTTAAGTGGCGGTCAAAGACAACGTGTATGGATTGCGATGGCTTTAGCACAAAAAACAGATATTATTTTCTTAGACGAGCCAACAACGTATTTAGATATCAGTCACCAATTAGAAATTCTTGAATTAGTTCAAGAATTGAACCGTGAACAAGGTTGTACCATTGTAATGGTGTTACATGATATCAACCAAGCGATTCGTTTCTCAGATCATCTGATTGCGATGAAAGCAGGCGAAATTGTTTCGAGCGGTGAAACACAAGAAGTCTTAACGAAAGATATTTTAGAAAGATGTTTCAATATAGATGCAGAATTAAGTACAGATCCACGTACAGGTAAACCGATGTTAGTCACATATGATTTATTGTGTAAACATTATTCGAAAGTATGAGGCACGGTAAATGAGTGATAAAGAGAGAAAAGAGAAGTATCCCAGATTTATATTGTTATTACTTTTATCATGTGTGATGTTAGGGACAATGTTGGTGCTCTCCATTTTATATGGAGATGCGCCCATTCGTCTTGGGACGATTTATGAAGCGGTTTTCCATTATAACCCTATGAATGAACAGCACAACATTATCAGTGAAATTAGAATACCTAGAGACTTAGGTGCAATACTTGTAGGTATGGCGCTTGCGGTGGCTGGGGCAGTTGTTCAAGGTGTGACTAAAAATGGTTTGGCAGATCCAAGCTTAATCGGCTTGAATGCTGGTGCCAGTTTTATGCTCGCTTTAACATATGCCTTTGTACCGCAAGCTTCTTTTAGTTTATTGATGCTTGCAGGTTTTATCGGTTCAATATTAGGCGGTACAATCGTATTGATGATGGGCCGTTCTAGAACTGATGGGTTCAATCCTATCCGTATTATTTTAGCAGGTGCTGCTGTCAGTGCATTCTTGACGGCTTTAAGCCAAGGCATTGCATTAACTTTTAAATTGAATCAAGACATCAATTTTTGGAGCATGGGCGGTGTTTCTGGCACAACTTGGGTTCAATTGAAATGGAGTACCCCTGTTATTTTAGTGACGATCGTTTTGTTAATCTTACTAAGTCGACAATTAACAATTTTAAACTTAGGAGAAAGCTTAGCTAAAGGCTTAGGCCAAAATGTGCGCGTCATTCGTACAATCAGCTTAATACTAACGATGCTGTTAGCAGGTGTTGCTGTAGCAATGGTCGGACAAATTGCCTTTGTCGGTTTAATCGTGCCACATATTGTACGCTTTTTAATTGGTACGGATTATGCGAAAGTGATTCCGTTAACTGCTGTTTTAGGCGCATTTTTAGTTCTTTTAGCAGATACCGTCGCACGTATGTTAGGAGATGCGCCAGTCGGTGCGATTGTATCCTTTATTGGCGTGCCTTACTTTATTTATTTAATTAGAAAAGGAGGTCGCTCAATATGATAGAAGATAAATTACGAAGACGTCAGTGGCTGGCTTTATTAATTACGAGTGTCCTTTTGTTTGCGGCCTGTGTTTGGAGTATCACGTCAGGTGAATATCAAATGTCAGTCGGCACGTTCTTTAAAACTTTATTTGGTTTAGGTGACTATACGGACAGTTTGATTCTACTAGATTTTAGACTGCCGAGAATGTTAGTAACGATTCTGGCAGGTGCTGCATTAAGTTTAAGCGGTGCGATGATGCAGAGTGTAACCAATAATCCACTAGCTGAACCTGGTATTTTAGGTATTAATGCAGGAAGCGGCTTCTTTATCGCACTCTTTATTGTCATCGGACAAGTGAGTGCAGATAGCTTTATCTATGTTTTGCCAATACTGAGTATGACTGGCGGTATTTTAACTGCATTAATTATTTTCTACTTCAGTTATTCTAAAGAACGCGGTATGACTCCAGCTAGTATGGTCTTAGTCGGTGTCGGTTTATCTGCCGCACTCTCTGGCGGTTCGCTGACATTGATGTCTAAATTTGATAAAGACCAAGCAGAGTTTATGGCAACATGGCTTGCGGGTAATATATGGGGTGATGAATGGCCGTTTGTCATCGCATTATTACCATGGTTGATTGTCATCATACCGTTCTTGTTTATGAAAGCAAATACATTAAATATCTTGAATACCAATGACCTATTAGCACAAGGCTTAGGTGTAAATGTCAGACGAGATCGTATGATTATTTTACTGGCTGCTGTTGCTTTATCATCAGCAGCTGTAGCGGTGAGTGGTGCTATCAGCTTTATTGGTTTAATGGGACCGCATATTGCGAAAACGATTGTGGGACCAAGACATCAACTCTTTATGCCTTTAGCAATTGTTATTGGCTCGTTCTTACTAGTATTCTCGGATACAGTTGGTCAAGTGATTTTACAACCATCAGGTATTCCAGCTGGTATTGTCGTTGCGTTAATCGGTGCACCTTATTTCTTGTATTTAATGTATCGTACACGTTCATTGTAATTTAACGTAATGAAATATTGTTATACGTTATAGTAATTGATGTGAAATCCAAAAAAATATGGTAAACTAATACTAATTGTAGATAAAATCTGTTCAACAATAGGAGGACATTGGCATGAAAGATTTAATCAAGCGACATGTCTTAAACGGCGAATTTGAATCTGTGAAACGATTAATGTCCGAATCAGATTTTATGGAATTTGAAGAACATTACATTTCAAGTGCGCATGAAGCAGAAAGTGTTATGTTTTATACGTGTATCTTAGATATGATCAAAGATGGAGAAACAGCGGAAATGCATGATTTAGCATTCTTGCTTCTTGTTTATCCATTAAGTGACTTAGAAGGTGCATTGGATTCTGCTTACTATCATGCAGAAGCTTCCATAAAACTCACTGAGGGCAAAGAAGTGAAGAGTTTATTACAAATGTTGTTGCTCCATGCAATTCCTGAACCTGTTATTTCTGATAAAAAAGCTTTCGATATTTCTAAACAGATCTTGAAATTAGATCCTAATAATAACGTAGCCCGTAATATCCTTAAACAGACAGCGAAACGAATGGATAACGTGGTGGTCAGCATTGATGAACTGAACCAAAATCGTGATGCAAAATAATGAATTTAAAATGAATTAAAGGGTATCTCACATGAGGTATCCTTTTTGTTTTGCACAAAAAAGATATTTATCCATAAGTTTTACTAATGGGTATGTTTACAAAGTTTAATGAGTAATTCTATCAAATTGAGGGTAATTTATTGTTGTGTTTGGGTAATTACACTTAACGGCTATTGCGCAATTGAGTGTTTTATTGTTACTATATACTTTTCATGGAATAAGTAATGGCCTTTTTCAGAAAAAGACAGAAACATAAGCTATGGATAGTAAGTATTAACGTTGGCAAGCATTGTTTTTAATTACACGAGGAGGTATTCAACGTTATTATGACGTTTAATAAAGAAACAGTAAAAATTGGCTTTGCCTATGTCGGTGTAGTCGTCGGCGCAGGTTTTTCAACAGGCCAAGAAGTTATGCAATTCTTCACTGAATATGGTCTATGGGCTTATATCGGTGTTTTAATTTCAGGTATTATCTTAGGATTCATCGGAAGACAGGTCGCAAAGATAGGGACAGCTTTCGATGCTGAAAACCACGAATCAACTTTGGCATATTTATTTGGAAAATACGTTGGACGGATCGTCGACTATATACTGGTCTTCTTCTTATTCGGAATTTCTGTCACAATGATTGCAGGGGCAGGTTCTGCATTCCATGAAAGTTATGGCATCCCTACATGGTTAGGTTCACTGATTATGGTAATTGCTATTTATATTACATTACTTATGGACTTCAATAAGATTGTCCGCGCACTTGGTGTGGTAACACCTTTCTTAATCATCTTAGTGATTGTGATTGCAGGTGTTTACCTATTTAAAGGTCAGGTGCCATTTAATCAAATTAACGCAGAAATGCCTAAGACAAGTCCGCTTTGGGGCATTATCATGGGAACAGTTTACGGCGGTTTAGCGTTTGCGGTAGGATTTAGTACAATCGTCGCTATCGGCGGTGACGCAAGTCGTAGAAGAGTATCAGGTGCCGGTGCAATGTTCGGCGGTATCATTTATACGATTCTGTTAGCATTGATTACATTTGCATTGCAAACTGAATTCCCAGCAATCAAAGAAGCGGCTATTCCAACATTGACATTAGCGAATGGTATTCACCCAATCGTAACAATTGTATTGTCAATTGTGATGTTAGCCGTAATGTACAACACAATTTTGGGTCTGCTTTATTCATTCGCAGCAAGATTCACAACACCTTATAGCAAAAAATATCACATTTTAATCGTGATTATGATGCTTGTCGCTTACGGATTAAGTTTCGTAGGTTTCTCAAGTCTGATCAACTTCTTATACCCAACAATGGGTGTTATCGGACTTGCGATTGTTATTGGCGTGTTAGTGAAATATTTCAAACGTAAAAAAGAGAATGAACAACATATCGCATAAATTGCCCAATGTGTGACATTTACTAGATATAGCAGAAAACTTATGAATAATGAAGGTCAACTTACTGCTTGTAAGCAGTAATGATGAAAACAATAGGTATAGCGCAGCTGATTTTGCTGCGCTATTTTTCTTGATTTCACCCTTTGAGATGACTTTAAATATAAAGTACAATAAATACAAATTGGAAATTATCTTGCCGATAGAATAAAGAGAGGACTTGGTAATCAAATGAACAGTCGAAGAAAAAAATGGCTGGCAATCGGTGCGATTATCTTCGTGTTATTAGGCATCGCTGTCGGTGTTGGTATAAAACTTTATATGGACTATCAGCATAAACAAAACATGAAACCTAAAGTCGCGATTAACAATAATAATGTAAAGGTCTTTAATAATATTACATATAGTAAAGCATTCCCGAAGAGTCAGCTTGATATCATCACACCAGCAGAATTAGATAAAGATGTGAAATTACCAGTGATTTTTTGGATGCATGGCGGCGGCTTTATTGCGGGTGATAAACAATATAAAAATCCATTGTTGGCAAAAATTGCAGAACAAGGCTATATTGTAGTGAATATTAACTATGCTTTAGCACCACAGTACAAATATCCGACCCCTTTAATTCAAATGGATCAAGCTGTAAAATTCATTAAAAAGAATCCGCATGAATTGCCGATTGATTTTACGCAAGTGGTGTTCGGCGGCGACTCAGCAGGTGCACAGTTATCCAGTCAATTTACTGCGATTCAAACAGATGAACAGTTAAGGAAAGATATGCACTTTAAACAACGTTTCAAACCGAAAAATATTCGTGCAGCTATCTTTTTCGGTGGTTTCTATAACATGAATACAGTCAGAGAAACAGAGTTCCCACGTATTCAACTCTTTATGAGAAGTTATACTGGTACAGAAGAGTGGGAAAGTGAATTCAGAGATTTATCTGAAATGTCGACAGTGGAACATGTCACAAAAGATTATCCACCGACTTTCTTATCTGTTGGGGATGCAGATCCATTCTTCAGTCAAAATCGAGAATTTGCACGGGTCTTAGAAGAAGACGGTACATCAGTCGATACATTCTTTTTTGATGGGTCACACCATTTAAGACATCAGTATCAATTCCATTTAAACTTACCAGAATCAAAAGAAAATCTAGTCTCTGTACAACGTTTCTTAAGTAGAAATACAAGCTCAACAACGATTAAAAATCCAGATGAGCAATTTGAACCGATTCAATTAAATCCTTATAAGGATTAGTATGTTAATAACAGATCATATTTTAAAAGAAGTATCACAAAGTAATTGGCTTTGTAGATACTTCTTTTTGTTATAAGATAATAAGTGGGTTATATGTAAAATAGAAAATGAAAGTAATAAAAAACCTGATATGTTTGTGACATATCAGGAGAAATATTAGTGCAATAGTTTAGCCATAACGTATTCACTATAGTATTTATTATCTATTTTGAGTTTATCGCGCATTTCGCCTTCAATTTGATAGCCTGCTGATTTGAATAAATCTACAGCATGCTCATTTTGAGGGACAACTAATGCTTCTAAACGACGAATATCGTGGTTGTATGCCCATGCATCCACTGCATTTAATAATGATTGTCCAACACCTTTGCTGCGGTATTGTGCGCGAATGCCAAGACGCACGCGTGTTTCGTGGCGTGTACGTTCATATTCGCGAGATGTGACAATCGCAAAACCAATCAACTTACCGTCGATTTCTGCAAGATAAATAGTATTCGATGGAGAAGTGATAAAATGTTCAAGCTGTTGTAATGCGCTTGAAAGAGATGGCACATATTCGCCAGGGCTATACAGCATATAGCTAGATTCATCATAGATATCTTTTAATAAAGCAATATATGCATCTGCATCATTGATACTTATTTCTCTAATCGTATGTTCCATAGACACCCTCCATAATATAAGGTAGTATTACACTGAGTATAGCGTAAATGACGATTGTCTGCATCGTTTTTAGTTTCATTTTACTTTAAAATGATAGAACGCAATGATTGTTAGAGAATCGCACAAAGATAAGTGTAAAATAAAAGTTGTGAAATGTAAATGAAACAGTTTTGAAATAATTTCGAAATAAAAATAATAGGTGATAACATGAAAATTTTATTGGTAGAAGATGACAAGTCCTTATTTGAACAATTAAAAAAAGAACTAGAACATTGGGATTTGCAAGTGTCTGGTATTGATGATTTTAATCAAGTTATGGAAGCATTTGAACAGGAACAACCAGAAATTATTATCATGGATGTAGAGTTGCCGAAATATGACGGGTTTTATTGGTGTCGTGAAATACGTAATCAATCGAATGTACCTATCTTATTTTTATCAGCGAGAGATAATCCAATGGATCAAGTTATGAGTATGGAACTAGGGGCAGATGATTTTATGCAGAAGCCTTTCTATACTAATGTCTTAATCGCGAAGCTTAAAGCCATATATCGCCGTGTATATCAATTCAATCTAGAGGAGCAACGTATGTTGTCATGGGGCGATGTCCAAGTGGACCTTGGTAAAGGCGTATTAGAGAGAGGAAATGAAACCGCACATCTTTCTAAAACTGAAATGCTTATTCTAGAGATTTTATTAAAACATCGTAATCAAATTGTCAGTCGTGATGAGATTATTACGGCGTTATGGGATGATGAAGCATTTGTGAGTGATAATACGTTGACGGTTAATATCAATCGACTACGTAAAAAGTTAGCAGACTTTGGATTAACTAATGCGATTGAAACACGGGTCGGTAAAGGATATTTAGCACATGACAATATTTAAACGTATCTCAAATTATTTAGTCTCTCGGTTGAATTGGTTGGCGTTGATTGTTGGCTTTCAAATCTTTTTAGTGATTTTAGCTGTACTAGATCAAAATTTATCTGTTGAATCTATGCTTTATGTCATTTTATGTAATATTATCTTCACATTGGTGTTCCTCATTTTTTCTTACAACTATGAAACTTCGTTCAACAAAAAATTGTCTGAAATGAAAGAGGTTGAGGAGTTGAAGCATAAAGAAGCGGCCAATACTCCGATGGAAGAAGAAGTCTTACAATATTTATATCTGATGATTCAAAGACAAAAACAAATTGTATCTAGGCAATCTGTGCAATTAAAAGAAAATGAACAAAGCCTAACGGAATTTGTGCATGAAATTAAAACACCTTTAACCGCATTGAAATTAATCATTGATCAAGAAGAAGATATGACTCGTCGACAAGCTTTATTGTTTGAATGGTCACGCATGAATGAAATGTTAGACCAACAATTGTATTTATCACGATTAAGCCAAAAGCACCAAGATTTATATTTTGAAGTCGTTTCATTAAAACGTATGGCGATTGAAGAAATTCAGTTAACACGTAATATTTGTAGACAGCGCGGTATTGGGTTCGATATAGACTTTAATGAAGAAGATAAGGTCTTTACAGATATGAAATGGTGCAAGATGATGATTCGCCAAGTCCTTTCAAATGCGGTGAAATACAGTCAAGCGGGTACAGAGATACAAATCATCACTAAAGAAGTCGAAGGACATATTGTGCTTGAAATCAAAGATACAGGACGCGGAATTGCTTCTCAAGATATGCCGCGCATATTTGAACGTGGTTTTACGTCAACACAATACCGCCACGAGACAACTTCTTCAGGTTTAGGTTTATATTTAGTGGATCAAATCAAACAGCCATTACATATACAAGTATCGGTTGATTCTATTGCAGAAGAAGGGACAACAGTCTCTTTTATCTTCCCCAAACAGAACGAAATGTTAGAACGTATGTCTGAAGTGACAAAATCGTCACTTTAAACATGCGTTTTGTAATATCAAATCAACGACCATAAAATCACTTATGCGTACACTATAAATACAAGAGTTAAGAAAAAAGGAGCGCAAAAAATGGAAATTCTAACAGTATCCAATTTAACAAAAGTATTTGGAAATAAGCATGTGGCGCATGAAGTGCTGAAAGGCATCTCGTTTAAAGTTGAAAAAGGTGAATTCATTTCAATTATGGGACCGTCTGGTTCTGGTAAAACGACATTATTGAATATGTTAAGCTCCATTGATTATATAACACAAGGTTCAGTGGAACTTAACGGACATCAATTGCAGAAATTAAGTAACAAAGCACTGTCAGAAGTGCGTAAAAAAGAAATCGGCTTTATTTTCCAAGATTATAATTTATTAGACACGTTGACAGTTAAGGAAAATATTATGTTGCCGTTATCTATTCAAAAGTTATCCAAAAAAGAAGTGGATGCACGATTTGATGAAGTGACAGAAACATTAGGTATCAGAGATTTAGCAAATAAATATCCATCTGAAGTTTCAGGTGGTCAGAAACAAAGAGTTTCTGCAGCCCGTGCATTTATCACACGTCCAGCAATTATCTTCGCAGATGAACCAACAGGGGCGTTAGATTCTAAAAGTGCACAAGATTTATTAAGACGTTTGAAAAATATGAATGAACGCTTTGATACGACTATTTTAATGGTGACACATGATCCGGCAGCAGCCAGTTATTCAAACCGTGTCATCATGTTGAAAGATGGTCAAATTTATTCTGAGTTGTATCAAGGTGAACGTTCAAAACAAACGTTTTATAAAGAAATTATTCAAGCACAAAGCGTCTTGGGCGGTGTGTCTTATGACGTTTAGACATATTGTATTAAAGAACTTAAGACAAAACATCAGACATTATGGTTTATATCTTTTTTCTCTCATAATGAGTATTTCCTTGTACTTTAGCTTTGTGACATTAAAATATACAGAAACAATCAATAATAGTGAATCTTCGAAATTAATTCAAAAAGGCGCGAGTTTAGGTAGTGTTGTACTGTTCATTATCATTATAATCTTTTTAATGTATGTGAATCAGCTCTTCATTAAACAAAGAGATAAAGAACTTGGACTCTATCAATTAATCGGATTAACGAAAGCAAATGTAGTTCGTATGTCGATGTTAGAGCAATTTGCGATATTTGTTGTCACAGGTCTTGTCGGCATAGTTGTCGGCTTAGTAGGGTCTAGAATTTTATTATTGATTGTGACGAAATTAATGCAAATGAATGAAACAGTACATTTGCATTTCAGCTTAAAAGCAGTAGGCGCAACGGCATTGATGTTAGTAATTGCGTACATCTTAGTTATTGTTCAAAACGCAATCTTTATCAAACGACGTTCCATTTTAGGATTAATGCAAACTCGTCGTACGGCTGATGTGAAATCAAATAAAATTACAGTACTTGAAGCAATCAGTGGGATTGTAGGGCTTGCGATGATTATTTCAGGATATGTTATGGCGGTTGATACAAAGCTTTTAGTGAATATGGCTATTCCGTTTTTAATTTTATTCCTGACAATTGTCGGTGCTTATTTATTCTTTAGAAGTACGGTATCTTTATTATTCAAGACATTGAAGAAAAGAAAAAAAGGCCAAGTTTCAATTAATGATGTCATTTTCACGTCATCTATTATGCATCGTATGAAAAAGAATGCCTTATCTTTAACTATTATTGCGGTCATTTCTGCGATTACAGTAACTGTACTTTGTTTTAGTGCTATACAAATGAAGATGGAAAAAGTGCAACTCAATATGTTTTCGCCATATGATGTGACATTACAATCGAAACATGATGTGGATTTATATGAAAAAGCATTAAAAAAACATCATATCGATTATGACTTAAATTATAAAGAGCTGTTGATGGTACAGTCTCAGAAGAATAATTTATTTAAGAAAAATGTCGGATACGAGATAGGTATTCGCGTCACAAGTGAAAAATATGTCGACAATGCAGGACTCTCTGATCATACCGCAAAACTTTCACATCCTTTTGGAACAGGTATGCTCTTAAAACCGATTACTAACGATTCATATGTAGCATTTCAAGATAAACAAGGACAACAACTCTTCCGTGTGAAAGTACAAGACACTGAACTTGATACACGTTTCAGCTTGCTTACGTTACGTGGCGGTGTGTTGGTAATCGTCAATGATGAAGACTATCGTTTATTGAAAGAGAAAGGGGAAATAGATAAAGATGACCTTTCTCCGCAATATGGCTTTACTATTACAGATAAATCTCAAATGAAAGAAGCTTCGAAAGCATTGGATGAAGTTGATCCAGGTTATGAGACAAAAGAAGAAATAGCTAAGGATAATAGAGAAAATAATGGTATGTTCTTATTCATATCATCATTCTTAGGTATTGCTTTCTTAATTGCGGCAGGTTGTATTATCTACATTAAACAAATGGATGAAACAACAGATGAAATCGGTAACTTTAAAATATTGAGAAAGCTAGGTTATACACAAAATGACATGCGTCACGGTTTAAAACTTAAAATCATGTTCAACTTTGGTTTGCCATTGATTGTAGGTTTGGCACATGCATACTTTGCATCATGGGCATTCTTGAATTTGATGGGGTCTGATGATCATTCTCCAGTCTTTATCGTAATGGGAGTTTATACATTGATTTATGCATCATTTGCGATTATTGCTTATATACACACAAAACGTACTATAAAACAGTCAATATAGTATAGAATAGTAAACTTACTTCGAAAACTTGAAATAATGAGTTTTCGGAGTATTTTTTTGGATTGGAATGTGTAAGAATGGTGAAGTTAGGTAAAATTTTTAGAGAGGAAGTATTTACTTTTCGCTTAGGATTGTGGAAATTTTGAAAACTTAGCGAAGTAATCGGACATTACAATTATGTTCAATTGTTAAGATTTTGTAAATAGAATTGTAGTGTTGTAAATTTTGTGCTATTTTCTTTTTAGGAAGGTAAAATTTATTTGAAGCTAGTGTGAAGATGGTATACATATTAGTTTCAAAAGTATCACACGATTACTTTTTACAATTATATACTTTTGAGTTCAAATTTATGAAATGTGATTGGGAAGCAATCGCTGAAAATGGAGGATTTTCAATGTTTAACAAGAAAAAGGATAAGTTCATGGTTAAATTGGAGGAAATGGTATTCAATTTAGATCGCGCAGCAATTGAGTTCGGGAAAATGGACTTTAACACACACCTAGATTTAAAAGCTTATTCTGATAATATCAAAACGTATGAGTCACACGGTGACGAATTAATGCACCAAGTAATCTCAGACTTGAACCAAACGTTCATTACCCCAATCGAGCGTGAGGATATTTTATCTTTATGTAACGCTATTGATGATGTTTTAGACGCAATGGAAGAAACATCAGCAATGTTCGAAATGTATTCAATCGAGTATTCAGATGAATACATGGCTGAATTTGTAGATAATATTCAAAAAGCAGTAGCTGAAATGAAATTAGCTATCGGCTTATTAGTAGAAAAGAAACTTTCTCACATGCGTATTCATTCAATTAATATTAAAGAGTTTGAAACAAATTGTGACGGTATTTTAAGACAATCAATTAAACATATCTTCAATAGTGAAACAGATCCAATCACATTGATTAAAATTAAAGACATATATGAAAGCTTAGAAAACATTGCAGATAAATGCCAAGCAGTCGCAAATAATTTCGAAACAATTATCATGAAAAATAGCTAAGGAGTAATATAAAATGGATTATATTATAATTATCACTGTAGCTATCGTTATTTTTTCATTGGTGTTCGACTTTATTAACGGTTTCCACGATACAGCGAATGCGGTAGCTACTGCAGTGTCGACAAGAGCACTGACACCAAAACGCGCAATCTTTTTAGCAGCGATTATGAACTTTATCGGTGCATTAACATTTACAGGTGTAGCAGGGACAATTACGAAAGACATTGTGGATCCATTTAAATTGCAAAATGGATTAGTCGTGGTATTAGCGGCTATTTTCGCAGCGATATTCTGGAACTTGTTAACATGGTACTTCGGTATTCCAAGTTCTTCATCACATGCCTTAATCGGTTCGATTGCAGGTGCAGCGGTTGCATCTCAAGGTTCATTTTCAGTGTTGCATTTCCAAGGCTTCACTAAAATTATTATTGTGTTGATTGTATCGCCATTGATTGCCTTTTGTGTAGGTTTCATTATGTATAGTATTGTTAAAGTCGTATTTAAAAATGCGAATTTAACAAAAGCTAACCGCAACTTTAGAATATTCCAGATTTTCACAGCATCATTACAATCATTCTCACATGGTACAAACGATGCGCAAAAATCAATGGGTATCATTACACTAGCTTTAATTGTTGCGAACTTACAAGATGGTAACAATGTTGAACCGCAATTATGGGTTAAAGTAGCCTGTGCTGCCGCTATGGGTCTAGGTACAGCAGTAGGTGGTTGGAAAATCATCAAAACTGTCGGCGGTAACATTATGAAGATTCGCCCAGCTAACGGGGCTGCTGCAGATTTATCTTCAGCATTAACAATTTTCGTCGCATCTTCATTACATTTCCCATTATCAACAACACACGTTGTATCTTCATCTATCCTTGGTGTAGGGGCATCTAACCGCATCAAAGGTGTGAAATGGAATACAGCACAACGTATGATTGTAACTTGGGTAATTACATTACCAATTTCAGCATTCGTCGCAGCAATGATTTACTGGATTATGAATATTTTCTTATAATCAATCTCAATCATTGAGACATAAACATAGAGAACATTAAATAGAAAGCGGATCATTTTCTGATTTTGAAAATGATCCGCTTTTTTTGCGATAAATCGGTCTTAGAACTATATAAAAGCGATTGAGGCGCTCAGTTTGATTAGCATGTTACATCATCTATTGGTTTTCAAATATAAGTCAAAATAAAAAGACGATGCGTCATCGTCTTTTTAGATTATTAATGAATGTAGTTATAGCTAGAAGCCATTGAAGCAGGGATTGTACGGTAGTCGACAATGCCTGGAGGTGTATTGTAGTTCATTTCAGAAATTAAAATGCTGCCATCACCATTCACTTGTTCTACATATGCAACATGACCGATTGGTCCTTCATAGTTTTGCATAATTGAACCAGCTGCAGGTGTGTTGTTTACTGTGTAACCGTCAGCTTGTGCATTGTTTGCCCAATGATCTGCGTTCCACCAGTATGTACTGATTGGTTGGCCTGTTTCAGCACGACGATTGAATACATGCCAAGTACATTGTCCCCAGTCATATAAGTTAGCATGATTAAATGTCGGTGATTGGTTCGATGCAGGTGTAGCTGTAGGTGTACCGCCTGAACCACCAGCTGCGCCAGAAATTTTTAATTGTTGGCCAGGGTGAATTAAATAACCATTCAAGCCGTTAGCTGACATGATTGCCTCAGCAGATGTACCGTATTGATTAGCAATGATATTTAATGATTCACCAGCTTGCACTGTATGAGTGCCACCAGAAATGTTAACAGTCGCCCCTGTATTTGAACTTTGACTGCTGCCATTTACTGTAATGACTTGGCCAGGGAATACCATATTATTCGATAAATTGTTATCTTGTTTAATGCTTTCGATAGAAGTGCCGTATTCTTGTGCAATAGACCAAAGTGATTCACCGGCTTGTACTGTATGCTGTGTCGATGCATCAGCATCTTGTTGAGTAAGCGCTAAGGCTGCACCTGTTGCAACTGAAAATGTAACTGCTAACTTTTTCAAATGAGATTCCTCCTCTAATAAGTTTGGTTCAGTAATTATACATTCGTTTTATATTTACTATGTAATACGAATATCAATCATTATTTCTATACTTCCACATCTTATCAAAAATATGCGGTGATTTGTCGGTTGTTACGTGCTTGTAATAATTTTTAATAAAACCTGAATTGTCTAAAATTCAGAAAACACTAGACAATATAGGGTTTATTGAAGAAAAATTTGGATTTTGACAATACTGATGTAATGTTTGTAATGAAAAATGACAATACATTAAAGCGCTTTGAAGATTTATAGTTGCTAAATCAGAAAGTGGAAATCAGAATACACTCTATGAAATAATAATTAACAAATAGTTTCAATGAAGGAGTTGAACAACTTGGTAAACGCAACACATACTACCTCTAAATCGAGTGCTTATGCGAAGGTTTGGCTTTACTTTATGTACTTTTGGATTATTTTTGGTATTGGTACATATTTTGGCCAATATCTGCCTGATGTTTGGAGAAGACCACTCTCTATCGGTTTGACGGTATTAATTTTGATTTCGTTATTTGTGAATCGATCACGTAAATTCGGCTTTTTAATTTCTAATATATATGCTGTAGCAATTGGGTTATTAGCTTATGCTGCATTTACGACATACATGCAGAATTTGGGTCCAGAGTTATTTTATAAAAACGTAGCACTTGCAGTAGGTGCCTTTATTGCGTTTGGTGTCATTGGATACTTTTTCGTGCAGAATGCATCAAGTATCGGCAAATATCTATTTGTGGTATTAATCGCATTAATTGTGGCCACTTTAATTGGTTTCTTTGTGCAAAACCCGATTTTTTATACTGTTATCAATGTTGTAGCAGTTGGTTTATTCTTGCTGTATACATTGTATGACTTTAACAGATTGAAACGAGGACAATTTGCACCAAGTGAAATGGGCTTTAATTTATTTGTGAACTTATTGAATATTATTATTAATATCTTAAGTTTAGCTAATCGTTTTAGAGATTAATATCATCAAGAATAGGACTGGAACAAAGAAAAACAATGTTCCAGTCCTTCATTATATTATATAATCTAGTTATCATTGATAAGAATAGTACGATATAATCATACGTTACGTAATTTGAAACAACATAAAAATACTATTAAATTTTAAAATTTGTGTCTAATTGCGTTGTATGCTAAATTTGTAGAGTATAGTCCTAGAGAAATTACAGGAAGGAATAAAATAAAGAGAGATGTATCATTACGACTTAAAACAGCTTATTTTATTAAAGGTTATATAAATGAGAAGTAGTATTATCGATTTATACGCAGCTGAAAATTTGCCAGCCAATCGTTGTTATGATGGAGTGTTATTACTTTGGCCAGTAAACGATACAGCAGAAATCCAAAGGTCCGCTCAAGTTGAAACAGTAAATAACACGGTTTGTCTCATCAACCATAATGAAGTTTTTCAAGTTTCGAAAAACAAAAAGATGATGATGGTTTATGTTGCGAGTGATTGGTTCCTTGAGAAGGATTTCGCTTTTTTTAATTATTGCTTTAATATTCAAATGGTTCAGTCGAACAGTAAAATTGAAAAAGCAATGTTGATCTTATTGGAAAAGTATCTTGAAGAAACCTTAACAGAAGAACTGATTAAAAAATGTATTAGTGAGATATGCGACATTTTAATTGAAGAGGCGAGTGTTGAAATCAAACATACGTCACACCAGTTAATTGCATCGCTAGATTATAGAGAAAAGAAAATCGTAGATTATATCAACGAACATATTGGAGAGAAACTAACTTTAGAGACAGTAGCTAAAGAAGTTTATATTTCTCCAACAACACTCTCTTCTTCCTTTTATAAAATATTTAATATGGGTTTCAGGAATTACATTGAAACATTACGAATTGGACTTTCTATAGAAATGTTAGTAACGACTGACCGAAAAATTTTGGATATCTCTGAAGAAGTAGGCTTCAGTAATTTCAGTGGTTATTATCGGAAATTTAAACGTCATTTAGATACAACGCCTAATGACTACAGACATAAATCTAAGCTGAGTAAAGACCTTTGTTATTTAGTAAAGGATCAAGATTCTGAAGTCAGTGAACAAGGTAAA
Organism: Staphylococcus sp. HMSC65H10; assembly: GCF_001839185.1. NCBI lineage: Bacteria > Bacillati > Bacillota > Bacilli > Caryophanales > Staphylococcaceae > Staphylococcus > Staphylococcus sp. HMSC65H10. Next base: position 89,019 of record NZ_KV840310.1, read on the forward strand.
AAAGTATATTTAAAGAAAATCAAAGACATACTGAAGAACTGGACAGAAGATAAAGAGAACATTATTTATGCAGATAATAATAATCCCATCTATTCTCCTACACGTCCATTTGTGATGACGATTCAAATTCGCACGCTTGAAGAATTGAAGGAAGTGATGGTTTATCACAGGCATCAAGAAATCTTTGATTTCGATGATGAAGTGATGTTCTTAATCCATCCAAGTATACCAACGATTCATCAACATTTTAGCACGAGTGAACTAGTTGCTATGCTTGATACTATCTATCAAAGCAATGCGAGGGTAGCTTTTGAACTTGAATCAAAAGAAGATATTGATTATGTGAAACATGAATTATTACAGTCACGTGCATTTACAGATCATCAAGCCTATGCATATCTTAAAAAGGATACATCTAAGATTTCGATAACATTTAGTTTGCAGAATCAATCGTTGAAAGACATCTATATACAAAAAATGAGAATTAAAGAAATTGGGTTTAATGTTAATTTTAACCTAGATGTCACTAAATTGTTTAATGATCCTGAAAAATTTAAAGCATTAGAACTCCCAATTAAACGAGTGAATTTTGATTATTTCTTTATTGATAATGAAAAGTTGAAACATCCTTATTTGGAAAAATCTTATAAAAAAATGCCGATGAAACAACTAGCCAATTTGAATACGCTGCAGTCAGTTATGAAACAGGTTCATTTAGAAGAACGTAAATATATACTGCTTAATGTTCCGAATAGAAAATTATTGAATGAAGATATGAGTCTCTTAGATAGCACACCATTAATGATGTATATGTTTATGCGCTTTTATAGTATTTTATCTGGAATCGGCGTGGATTTATATCAACGTACTGATACGAATATCGCATTTCTTTTTGATACAAATGGTTTCAAGACCACACTGTATTTTTTATATAGACAACTGTCTGGATTTGAGACGTTTTATTTCTATGAAGATGATGCTTGTCTCATGACACGTGGGGATGAACATTACAGTATTATCGTCTATGACTGGCGTATTATTGAAAATGAAATACATGAAGGTAATCAAAGTTGTCATCGTTTCTATATCGGTTTTAAAGATAAAAGTTTAAGAGACAATTATTTGGTAACACGTGAAGTAACAGATTATAAACACGGTAATATCAAGGAGATTATTTCACCCAATATCATGCCTACATTTAAATGGCCAAAAGATTTAAAACGTAAGATAAAAAACGCCAATAATCCAAAGTTTGATGTATTTGAACACAACTTTAACAATGGCACATTGAGTGTTGATGTTGAATATAATTCATTGCAATTGATTTCTTTATATAAAACAACGAAATAGATTGAAGTTTATAAAAGGTAATTGTATTTTATACAATTCAATTTGTCGTACTTAGGAAAATTGCAAAGACAATGTGGGGAAACACTAAAGACTTTTAGAGTTTTAATATTCATACTTAATGTATTATATCGATATAAAATCTGGAGGCGTATACTTTGAAAAAAAGTAACTTAGAGAAATTGCTCAATGAATACAAAAAATTTATGGATTTGACACGTTTCATTGAAGAAACATATAAAATCAACATGAATGACTTTGTAATACTTAATTGTGTTCATGAGAATTGCACCGAAGAAAAGATGTTAATGCAGCCCTTTTTAAAGATTGCAACAGATTCATTTGAAATTAGCCGAACTAAAGTTTTGGCATCCATTCGTAAACTAGTCAATCAAGACCGTGTCAGCAAAGTCCGTTCTGAGTCTGACGAACGTAAGGTTTATATTTATATGGATGATAAAAACATAGAAAAACTTGATCAAATGCTTAAAGACATTGATAAGTTCTTAGGTTGATAATACATCTGAACACCCCATACTAGAGAGATATAATATTGTGGATGAACAGCCCGGTTTTTGGGCTGTTTTTTTATGAGAAATCAAAGTAATTATGCACAAAAGGGGAACTTGGTTTTCAATAACTATATATTAAGCGTGAAATCATGTATAATAGTTGATGTTAAAAATTGAGAGCGAAAGCGAGATGGAAGTATGGGACGTAAATGGAATAACATCAAAGAGAAAAAAGCCCAAAAAGATAAAAATACAAGTCGTATTTATGCGAAATTCGGTAAAGAAATTTATGTAGCTGCGAAATCTGGTGAACCTGATCCAGAATCGAACCAAGCATTACGTTTAGTGCTTGAACGTGCAAAAACGTATAATGTACCGAAAAACATCATCGACCGTGCGATTGACAAAGCAAAAGGTAATGATGATGAAAACTACGATGAATTACGTTATGAAGGGTTTGGTCCTAGCGGTTCAATGCTGATTGTTGATGCATTGACTAATAATGTTAACCGTACTGCATCAGATGTACGTGCTGCTTTCGGTAAAAATGGCGGTAACATGGGTGTATCAGGTTCAGTATCATATATGTTCACACATACAGGTACTTTCGCATTTGAAGGCAAATCTGCAGATGAAATCTTAGAAGTTTTAATGGAAAAAGATTTAGATGTGCGAGATGTTGTCGAAGACGGTGATTTAACTATCGTTTATGCTGAACCAGATCAATTTGCACAAGTACAAGAAGCTTTAAAAGAAAGCGGCGTTGAAGAATTCGAAGTAGCTGAATTTGAAATGTTACCTCAAAATGACATCCAATTATCAGATGAAGATAAAGCAATTTTAGAAGGCTTAATCGATGCGTTAGAAGATTTAGAAGATGTTCAAAACGTTTATCATAACGTGGACTTGGATTAAGTAATGGAACATTCTGTATCGGAATGGGTGCGCCAATTAGATTTATTACCGCATCCAGAAGGCGGCTATTATAAAGAAATTATTAAAGCTGAACGCCAAGAAGAAGGACAAGCACGTCCAACTTATACGAGTATTTACTTTTTATTAACAGATGATAATATTTCACATTTTCATCGTATAGATGCAGATGAAATTTGGTATTATCACTATGGTAATACTTTAACAGTGCATATGATTTATCCTAATGGTCAATATGAAGCGGTAGACCTTGGACCCGATATAACAAAGGGTGAAGTGCTACAACACGTTGTGTCTGCAGGTACAATTTTTGCATCTTCGATTAAAGATGAAAAAGGCTATGCGCTGGTTGGATGTATGTGCCAACCAGGTTTCATGTTTGAGCATTTTGAAATGTTTGATCAAGCGGAACTTAAAAAAGCGTATCCTCATTTGATTGAAGTGATTGAACACTATGCACTAGAAACTATTGATTGATTTTAAAATTGAATCTATGTTTTACCAGGCACTTGCTTTAGATTTTGGGAACGAGCCCAAGCTAAAACAAGTGCTTTTTTTGTATCTCGAAATATTTTAACTATAGCAGAAATTTATATTAGGGTAACACCTAGAATTTAATACGTCTTACGAATCAGCTATTTAATCTATTCGCATTGATGAAGTTTAAATGTTTAAAGCGAATATTGGAGAGGATTTTATTGGTAAATAGTTTTTATCTTACAGACTAATTCTCAATCAATTAAAATAAAATACAAATACGTTTTACCTAAAAAGTATAAATGAATATAAAAATGATTTGTTTGCAAATTAGAGTTGAGGGTAAAAACAATAATACCAATTAAAGAGAGAGGGGTGTTATCGTGAGCAGGTATAAAAAGGGCGTAAATATTAAAAAGAAGAAAAACAAGGGCAATAAAAACATTCATGTCGCTGATGCTATTGTAGGCGGTGTGTTCGGCGCAACTTTCGGCTGGTTCTATAGACGAGAGGGCACTCAAAACATGATTCACCGTGTAAAAGAATCAGAGTTATTCCAAAACATTGCTTCAGATGTTTATGAAATTACTGAAGAAAATATTAAAGCCTACATCGCGATGAATATTGAAAATAAAACCCGCGATTTTTTTCAAAAGCCCGATGAAGAGGACGAAGACGAAGAATATTATGAAGATGATGAAGAGTTTGAAGAAGCATACGTAGAAGATGAAGACGGTGCTTACGATGATGAAGATGAAGAAGAGTTAGATGAAGAAGAATATTACGAAGCGTTATTAGAAGAAAATGAACAGCTTAAAGAAGCTATCAGTCGTTTAGAAGATCGCTTTGAAGAATTACTGTAAAAACATTAAGAAAGTAGAGGGAAAACAGTATGAGTAAACAAATTAAAAACCAGACAGAAAAAACTAAAAAGTTACAACCTAAGAAGAAAAAATGGACATCTAGTCCCGTATACCGCACAGTGGCTGGGGGAGCAGTCGGTGCAGGTCTTGGTTATGTCTTAAAACCTAAGCAAGATAAAAAAGCACTTTATACTAAAAAGAATGCTTCAAATGCATCATTAAAAGATAAAGCTTCTGATTTAAAAGACTCTATCTTTGGTGATGATAAGAAGAAAAAAGGCAAAAAAGGTAAGAAAAATGCTGGGTTATTCAGTAAAAATACTAAAGGTAAAAAACGTAAAAAGAAACCAAATAAGAAACAGTTTCAGTTATTGAAATCCGAAAATGAAACACTGCAACAACGTTTACAATTTTTAGAAGATAAATTAGATCAATATACAACATCAAAAAAACGTAAGAAATCTCTTTTCCGTAAAAAATAAACTTTGATTAAACGTTCAATCGAAAAGGTGCACAGTTAAAAAAACTGGCACCTTTTTTAACTAGTAATACAAGCACTTTCAAAACCTCAAGATGTTAAACGTCAATACAATGATTGTAATGTATATTAAGAGAATATTTCAAAAGTTGTAATTGTGTTTGAGTTTAAATTTAAAGTGGTACTGTAATTAACATGAAAGAAAATAGATTTTACAACTAAATCGAATATTCAACTAAAAATAATAAATAATTTAAAGGTATTCAGACATCCTTTGAATCAAACGATAAGAATGTACAGAAAAACATCTTAGACATCTTTATTTATTTTATTTATTGATAAGTCAAAGGTGGTTTCTATCAAAAAAGAAAATATCAATTTAAAGGAGGTCTACAATGCCTAATAAAATGGTGAAAAAAGCTGCTGGTGCAGTGGCAAAAAAAGCAATTGAAAAGACTCCTGACGAAATTGAAGATAAAGCAAAAGATAAATTAAAAGATAAAGCACACGAGATGATGGAAGAGAAAATAACAGAAGGCGTTCAAGATAAAGCAGATCAAGCAGCAGGCAAATTACAACAAGTGAAAGAGAAAAACCAAGAAGTTGTGCCTGAAGTTGCAGATAAAGCAACAGACAAAATGCAAGGCGCCCTGTTAAAGACACGTGATAAATTAGGACAAGTCAAAGAAGCCGGGGAAGCATTCCAAGAAAAAATCAACAAAGATGAGTCCGGTAACAGCAAGAAAAAAATCAAAGGTGTTCAAGACATCAAAAGCGTTCAAAACATCAAAGGTATTTCTAACATTAAAAGCTACAACGACATTAAACATGCCTCAGACATTAAGGGAGTAGAAGATAATAAATCAACATTGATTGACAACTAAAAGAAACATTAAAAGTTTAACGAATGAAAACAATATCAATTTGAGAGGGGATTGAACATTATGAGTTCAGTACAAAGAAGTGCAGATACGTCTAGTTTAGCAGAAGTAATCGACAGAATTTTAGATAAAGGTATCGTTATTGATGCTTACGTTAGAGTTTCAGTAGTAGGTATCGAAATCTTAACTATCGAAGCAAGAATCGTAATTGCCAGCGTAGATACTTGGTTAAGATATGCAGAAGCTGTAGGCTTACTGCGTGATGAAGTTGAAGAAGAAGGCTTACCAGGCCAACAACAAGAACAACTTTCAGGAGATACGAACCAACAGCAACAAATTTCTCAACAAAGTGAACCAGAAGAAGCAGAAACAAAAGAAGCAGACGACAAGAAAAAATCAAAATATAGTGTTTAATTTTTAAATTAAAAGGGAGGCGGCGACGGAATGTTGTCGTCATCTCTTACTATATAAGATTGATGGAGGATAATTATGACGATCAAAGAACTTATGAGTAAAATTAGAGAATTCTTCAATGAAAATGTAGCACCGCCTTTCAAAATTACTTCAATCGAAGAACGTGAAGGCGATGAATCAGGTTGGACTGCGACAGTTGAAGTGATTGAAGAGAAAGAATATATGAAACGTTACGCGAAAGATGAAATGCTTGGCACGTATAGCGTTGTATTAGATAAAGATGGCGAAGTCACTTCATTTAAACGTGAAGGTATTCGTTACAGAAGTAAAGTAGACGGTAGTTAATTAATAAACGCTTTAATTAAAGGACACTAATACTAGGTACTCAAAGGAGATAAGCTTATGGCACAAGAAGAAACAGGGATTTATATATTTTGTGGAACACAGACAGATCAAAACGACGATTTCGGAACTGTTGAAGTAGAAGGTGAAAATCGTGAGTTGTTCACAATCAGATATAAAGATGCAGCTATTGTTGCTGCAGAAGTTCCGATGAAGATTTATGCACCGAAGAAAGATAATTTAATGATGCACCAAAATGTTGTGGCGACTGTTATGAAAGAAAAAGATGCAGTGATTCCTATCAGTTTCGGTAACGTATTTAAGTCTAAAGACGATGTTAAAGCTTTACTTGAAAAATTGTACCCGCAATTTGAAACGTTATTCCCTGAAATCAAAGGAAAATTTGAATTAGGACTAAAAGTCATTGGCAAACAAGAGTGGTTAGAGTCAGTAGTGAATGACGACCCTAAATTACAGGAAATGGCAAAATCAGTACGCAGCAAATCAGAAGATGCAGGCTACTATGAACGTATTCAACTGGGTTCTGCGACACAAGATGTTTTCAAGCAATTATCTAATAAAATAGAAGCGGATATTTATGAACCGCTCGCAGAGTTGAGTGCATCTGCTAAATCGAATGAACCTCAAAGCGAGAAAATGCTATTAAATGCAGCATTTTTAGTTGATGAGAAAAATGATCAAGCCTTTGATGATTTAGTAAATAAACTCTATGAAAAATGGGAAGACAAAGTAGAGTTCAAGTACACAGGTCCATGGGCCGCTTACAACTTTGTGAATATCCGTCTTAATATCGAGGGATCATAAAATGATAGTATATGGCTCACTTAAGTTATTGAAAAAAATTGCAGAACAAGTCAAAGATGAAGCAGACAAAGAACTTTATGACCTTCCGACAATTGAAAAGAAATTAATTCAATTACAAATGCAAGAAGAACTAGGTGAGATACCAGAAGACGAATACAAAGAAAAAGAAGAACAATTATTAGCACGTTATGAAACTGCTAAACAAAAAGAAATTGATGAAGCAGAAGCAATGATACAACAAAAGGAAGATGAATAGCGAATGGAAAACTTGTTATATTTATATGCACTTGTTCCAGAAGCGGAACTAGAAAACCAAGACCTTCCTTCCCTAACTGGTTTTGATGGTGAAGGCAGCTTATATACAGTTCCTGTTGATGATAAAATCACAGCAATTGTATGTGATTTAGATGGGAATGAATATTCAGAAGAAGTAATCGAAGATAAAATCGATAATGATATGGAATGGCTACAGAAGAAAGCTGTTCATCATCATGAAACGATTGAAACACTTTATCAAAACTTTACTTTAGTTCCATTGAAGTTCTGTACGATTTACAAAACAAAAGACAGTTTGAAATCAACAATTCAAGGTTATAGCGAAAAAATTACTGCCACTTTCAATTTCCTAGAAGATAAAGAAGAATGGACAGTTAAAATTTATACAAACGATAAGAAACTTCGCAAAGAAGTCAGCAAAAATAATAAAGCTGTTGAAGAAAAACGTGAAGAAATCAAAGACTTACCACGCGGTCGTCGTTTCTTTGCGGAAAAGAAAATTGACAGTATCGTTGATAAAGAGTTAGAAAATGAAAAAGACCGAGTCAGCGAAGACTTACATCAAAACCTCAAAGCATTAGCTGTTGATTTCTCAATTAAAAAGAATTGGGGCAGAGATGTAACAGGTTTAGAAGAAGAAATGGTATATAACAGTGTCTATCTTGTACCTAATGAAAAGGTAAATGATTTTCTTGAAGTCATTGATGACACTAAAAATGAATTACCAGAAGAAGGATGGCATATAGAAGTCGCTGGACCTTGGCCTGCCTACCATTTTTCTAGCTTTAACTAATATGGAGGTGGATAGAGATGCCGTCGACAAGAGAAACTATCGAAAACAAAGAAGTCGGTCTCATTGATATTTTAGATGTCATTCTCGATAAAGGTGTTGCGATCAGAGGAGATTTAATCATTTCGATTGCCAATATAGACTTAGTCTATTTAGACTTACGTGTTTTGATTTCTTCAGTAGAAACATTAGTACAGTCTTCTATGGGCAATCGTCGACATGATATTACTTCCGAAGCATTTGATGAACAAAGGAGGGAACTTCTAGATGCCACAGATGAATAATAATAGCTCACGTATCAACTTAGGCCAAGATAATGCAGAAGATGGATTAGCGCAATTAGTAATGACAGTAATTGAGTTATTGAGACAAATTGTAGAACGCCATGCCATCAGACGTGTAGAAGGCGGAACACTGACTGACGAACAAATCGAAGAGTTAGGTGTTGCCTTAATGGATTTAGAAGAAAAAATGGAAGAACTGAAAGACGTATTTGGACTAGACGATGAAGATTTAAACATCGACTTAGGTCCTTTAGGAAGACTTATGTAACAGTTCGTTATGAATTTGATTAAGGGAGTGAGAATAAGTTATGGCAAATGAACAACTGCCTCCTGCTTCAAACGGTTCTAGTAACTTAGTAGATGTATTAGAGAAAGTATTAGATAAAGGTGTCGTAATCGCCCGAGATATCAGAGTCGGCATCGCAGATGTCGAATTATTGACCATCAAAATTCGTTTAATCGTAGCTTCAGTTGATAAGGCTAAAGAAATGGGCTTAGATTGGTGGGAAACAGATCCGTATCTCACATCTAGAGCTACAGACATGAAAATTGCAGAACAACAAAATGCTGAAGCTGAAAACAAAGAACTACAAAAGAAAGTTGAAGCTTTAGAAAATAAACTCAACGAACAAAATGAAGCACCTTCAACAGAGAAGTCTACAGCTAAAAATGCTTCAACCAAAAAGGCATCCGATAAGCAATTAGATGGAGAGGATAAGGATGAGTAAAAAATCTAGAAAAAAACAAAAAAAGAATCAAAAGCGTGAAATTAACTTAACCAAAACCATAGCTGGCGGATTAGTAGGGGCTTCTTTCGGTTATCTTACGGCTCCTAAGAGCCGTAAGAAAATCGTAAAAGAATTAAGTAAAATTGTATTAAAAGGGACTGCCAAAGAATTTGGTCATACAACTAAGAAAAAAATAAGCAGCTTAACACCTTCCCCTAACAATCCTTTCAAAAAAAAAGCACCCGACGAAGAAAAATCACACGACATTCAAGAAGATGAAGACAAAGAAGAAAACACAACAGTATTAGTTCAAGGTGAAGATGATCGAGAAAATGAAGAAAATCAAAACGATCAAGACAACGATGAAAATGACACTGATGAATCTGAAACAGAGGAAGTAGAAGATACAGAAGACAACGAAGAAACTGAAGAAGATGATTCAGCAGACGAAGACAGCGATAAGCCTAAAGGTAAGAAGAAAAAGAAATTCTTCGATAGATTCAAATCGCATAAATCTGATAAAGAAGAGTCAGATGATGATGAAGACTCAGAAGATGATGAAGATGAAGAGAACGATGACCAGGATAAAAAAGCATCAAAAAAATCTAAGTCAAAAGAAGATGACGATGATTCTGAATCTGATGAGGAAACAGATGAATCAGAAGATGAGGAAGAAGATACAGAAGACAACGAAGAAGATGAAGAAGATGATTCAACAGAGGAAGACAACGATAAACCTGAAGGCGAGAAGAAAAAGAAATTCTTCGATAGATTCAAATCGCATAAATCTGATGAAAAAGAGTCGGATGATGAAGAATCTGAGAATGATGAAGACACTGATGAATCCGAAGATAATTCTGAAGAAGAATCCGAAGAAGATAGCGACAAACCTGAAGGTAAGAAGAAGAAAAAGAACATCTTCAGCAAGTTAAAATCACGTAAATCAAAGAAAAATGAATATGAAGAAGAACAAGCATCAGATGATGACGATGAAGACGAAGAAAAAGAAAAACAAGACAAAAAAGCAACTAAGAAAAATAAAGCAAAAACTAAAAAAGAAGATGATTCTGAAGCTAAATCCGAAGATGATGATGTAGAAGATTCTGAAGAAGATGAGACATCGAAAGATGAAGAAGAATCCGAAGAAACTAGTGCGGATAAAAAAGCATCAAAAAAATCTGAGCCGGAAGATGAGACAGAATTAGTATCAGAAGATGACACATCAGAAGCAGATGAACCTGACGAATCAGAAGAAGAATCCGACGACGCAGCTGAAGAGTCCAAAGAAGACACTTCAAAAGACGAGGACGCATTAGAAGAACCTGAAGCGGATGAGAAAACATCAAAAGCATCAGCCGGAAAAACTTCTGAAAAACCCGAATCAGAAGAAGAGTCTGAACCAGAATCAGATGATGAGACATCAGAAACAGATGAATCTGATCAATCAGAAGAAGAATCAGACGATGAGGCTGAAGAGTCCAAAAATCAAGTTGAAGATTCTAAAGTTGATGACACTTCTGATGATAAAGATGAAGCTTCAGATGAGAAAAATGAATCCGAAGAAGATAGTAATTCAGACGATGAGGAATCCGAAGACGAAGCTGAGGAAGATTCAACTAAATCAGATGAGTCTAAAAAAGCAGATAATGTAAAGCTTGATTCTGAGGATTCAAAAGATGAAGAGTCTAATTCGAAAACAAAACAGCCTAAGAAATCTACATCAAAGAAAAAAGCAGATAATTCTAAACCAGATAATCAATCTGACGAAGATGATGAAAGCGAAAAAAATGATAGTAAAGAAAAGGCAACGGGGGAATCTAAAAACTCAAAGATGCCAACTGAACCTGAACAAACTAAAGATGAAGACAACGAGGAAGAGAAGGGTTCAAAAGAAAAAGGCACTCAATTCAACCAAGTTGCCAGAGCAAAACTCAAAGGCTTGAAAACATCAACGGCAAGCCTGTTCAAAAAGGATGATAGTGATGACGAACAATCAGAAGAAATTGAAGAAAATGAAAGACAAGAAACTAAAACAAATCAACAAGATGAAAAAGAACCTGAAGAAAAACTTCAAGAAGAACAAGAAGAAACCTCTTCTAGGCAAAAAGAAAAAACACAGACCACTAAGAAGCAAGAAGAAACGTCTGAAGAAAAAGCTGGAACGTGGATAGAAAGTCATGATGACACAGGTGACAGATAATTAAACGAGAGGAATGATATAATGAGTAACAAACAAACATCTAAAGATGATATTCTTGAATCATTTGTAAAAGCCGCAAACGAAGACGACTTTACTCTAGATATTTCGTTATTAGTCGACGGTGCCATTGTGACTGGTACATTGATTTCAGCGAAAGAATACTTTAAAACATTAAGCAAATCATTTAAAGGCGGCAATGCAACGTCTAAACAATTTAGCGAAGACTTAGATGAAGCTGGTGACTATGCCGCTGAAAGTGATAACGATGAAATCAATTATATTCACTTAAAAGATACAAGTATATTTATCAGTGAGAATAAACCTACACCTTCAAGTGGTAAGTTGATTTGGAGAGGTAAATTAAGCGAAGTAAACAGTTTCTTTTTAGGAAAAATTAAAAGTAATTAAAACTTAATATAAGCACTGAATAAATAGTGTGATATAAAACGAGGGACCGTACTTATCAGCTGAAAGTACGGTCCTTTCTATTGTTGTAAGCTATTTCTGTTTTACTTACAGGACTCCATTGTTATGTGTACAACTTGTAAAAAGAGCTTTTAATTTGTGTAATACTTTTGATAATATCAAACATTGAGTGACATGTATGTGACAGTTTTATATAATAATGTCAAGGAGTTGGTGACAGTGAAAGTAAAATACATCGACAAACGTCACTGGCGTCGTCTGATTGAAAGAGATTATACTGAAGTTAAGGTGAATAATAATAAATTCAAAGGAATCATTGGCTTAATCACAATGAAGAAAGTAAAGGAACCTTTAAAAGTTTCTGTCGTCGGTAAAACCATGATAGTCGCAGATGATAACTATCAATGGCTTCAAATTGTACCGGATAAGAAACGTTACAGTATAACAGTGATGCTAGATGAAAAAGGCAACCCACTTGAATATTATTTTGATATCAATATTAAAAATATCACGCAAAAAGGTAAAGCACGCACAGTAGATTTATGCTTAGATGTTATTGTATTGCCTAATGGAGAATATGAGTTGGTTGACGAGGATGATTTATTACGAGCATTAGAAACAAAACAAATTTCGAAGAAACAATATCACGAAGCATACATCATTGCACATCAGTTAATGATGAAGATTGATCATGATTTTCCAAGTATGCAAGAAAATATCATGTATTGCTATAATAAGATTAAACATAAGTATTTAAACGATAAACATACGACGCATCATCACCGAGGATAACAGTCAGGAGAACCCAGCACACAGTGTGAAAGAGTGTTTGTATGAAAGGTACCATGCTGTCGCTGTCATAAGACTGCCGCATGGTTTTTATTTCATAGTAGAAAAGGATTGAAGGAAGTAGGAGGATAAAACGTGAAGATTGAGGATTACCGTTTGTTAATCACGTTAGATGAAACACGTACATTGCGTAAAGCAGCTGAAATTCTTTATATTTCTCAACCTGCTGTAACACAACGATTAAAGGCCATAGAAAGTGCCTTCGGCGTTGATATTTTTATTCGTACTAAGAAGCAGTTGATCACTACAACTGAAGGTGCAATGGTTATTGAACATGCGCGCGACATGTTGAAGCGCGAGCGTTTATTTTTTGATAAAATGCAAGCACATATGGGCGAAGTAAATGGCACTATCTCTATAGGGTGCTCTTCTTTAATCGGCCAAACTTTATTAACCCAAATACTTAGTCATTATAACGATCAATACCCCAATGTTGAAATTCAAGTAAAAGTAGGTTCTACTGATCATATAAAAGCACATCATCGTGATTATCACGTGATGATTATCCGTGGAAGCAAGATTTTGAATTTGAACAATCAGTATTTGTTTAATGATAAACATTATTTTATTTATCCTAAGGGTCAAAGAGATAAAGCACCAGAACTGCCGTTTATTGAGTTTCAAGCTGATCCGATTTATATTAATCAGATTAAAGAATGGTATGGTCGTAATTTAGGACGTGATTATCATGCGATGATATCCGTAGACCAAGTTGCGACTTGTAAAGAAATGTTAGTCGGCGGTGTAGGTGTAACTGTATTACCAGAAATTATGGTAAAAGATTTAGACACAGAACGCTTTGACTTTGAGCAAGTTGATATAGAAACACATCCGTTAGTGCGTTCAACCTATCTAAGTTACGATTCTAGTATGTTGCAATTGCCACAAGTGGAATCATTTGTAGAATTAGTCGTAAATGATATTGCGAAAGCTCCGCAGAATTAACTGATGTGTAAATAAGACATCCTAGCTAGGGTGTCTTTTTCTCTTGTGTGAAGATTTCTATATAGAAACGCTGCTTTTTGAAATTATATGCTGTTTTAATGGAAATCTTTGTACATCTATTCCAAAAGGTAAGAAAATTGATTAAACTAGAGATTATCTAAATAAGTTTTAAGAGAGGTTAGACTATGTTTGCAGCGTTACTGCACATTAAAAATTATAAATTATTCGTAGTTAATATGATGCTGGTCGGTATGGGGATTGCGATTACGATTCCTTATCTTGTTTTATTTGCGACAAATGAACTTGGTATGACAACTACTCAGTTCGGTGTCTTATTAGCACTAGCCGCAATCAGTCAGTTTACTGTTAATACCATTGTGGCACGTTTTTCTGACAGAGGGAATGTAAACCGTAAAGTCTTAATTATCGGTGCGCTGTTTATGGGCGCAATGAGTTTCGGTATTTACTTCTATGTTCATACAATCTGGCTGTATATTGCGTTATATGCTTTGTTCCAAGGTTTGTTCGCACCTGCAATGCCTCAACTTTATGCTTCAGCTCGTGAATCTATTAATGCATCCTCTTCACGCGGTCGTGCAAAATTTGCTAATACAGTATTACGTTCTATGTTCTCGTTCGGGTTTTTATTTGGTCCGTTAATCGGAGCTTTGTTAAATAAAAGTATGGGCTATGCCGGTTTGTTCGGCGGTACAGTAGTTATTTTATTATTTACACTGTTACTTCAAGTCTTCTTCTTTAAAGAAGTGAAAACGAATCGCCCGATTGAAGAGGGTACACATATCGAGCGTAAAGCCCCAAGTATGTTGACACACAAGAAATTAATCGTACCATTTGTTGCATTTATCTTACTGCATATTGGACAGTGGATGTACACGCTTAATATGCCTCTATTTGTGACGAATTATCTTCATGAGAGTGAAGACTATGTCGGAGTGCTTGCGAGCTTGTGTGCAGGATTAGAAGTGCCATTTATGATTATACTAGGTGTTTTGTCTGCGAAACTTGAAACAAGAACCTTATTGATATTCGGCGCATTGTTTGGTGCACTCTTCTTCTTCAGTATCGGAGTGTTTGATAACATTTATATGATGATGCTTGGGCAAGTCTTTTTAGCAATGTTTTTAGCGGTATTATTAGGGATTGGTATCAGTTACTTCCAAGACATCCTGCCTGATTTCCCGGGTTATTCTTCAACACTCTTTGCGAATGCGCTTGTAATAGGTCAACTATGTGGGAATTTACTTGGCGGTGTGATGAGTCAAATCGTAGGATTAGGGAATGTATTCTATGTATCCGCTGCTTCTTTAGCATTAGGAATGATTTTAATCTTCTTTACGAGAGAGCAGAAATTTATTGAATAAGAAAGAGGTTTACCATGCTAACAACAATTTTATGGCTATTGATTATTGCGTGTTTCGTTACCGCATTTATTGGTTTGATTAAACCTGTTATCCCATCAATGCCAATGATGTGGATTGGATTTTTAATTTATCAAATCGGTTTTCATAACGGAAAATTATCTTGGGTCTTTTATATCTCAATGATTATTTTAACAATCTTTATTTTTGTGGCTGATCTGATGATGAGCCAATACTTCACTAGACGCTTTGGCGGTTCTAAAGCAGGGGAAATCACAGCTTTAATCGGTGTGATTGTCGGTTGTTTTGTTTTCCCACCATTCGGTATTATTTTAGTTCCGTTAATCGCAGTGTTTATTGTAGAAATGGTATTAAGACGTGACCCAATGACTGCACTTAAAGCCAGTTTTGGTTCAGTTGTCGGCTTTTTAGCAAGCACTGCAGCTCAAGCCATGGTCATGATCATTATGGTCATTTGGTTCTTCTTAGCAATTTTAATTAACTAAATTATTGAGAAATAGTGCAAACACTAACAGCCTCAAAAGCAAAGATAATCCTGCTTTTGAGACTGTTTTTTAATTTATCATAAATAAGTATTGCTGTTTTTCTTCACAAAATGATGGTCGACATAAAACGCAATTGGCGTGATGATGAATGAGACAATAATAAATGTCCAATTACCAATATGGATGGACGGACCAAATGTAAGGTAAGATTGCGGGATATATAAGACATAAAATAACAGCGCAATTAAGCCGAAAATAACCGCATAAGTTAAAAGCCAAACCCAGTTAGACTTATTGAAAGCTTGTATTTGTACCGTTTTAAAAATCCACCATACGAATAAAAAGATGATAAATAATCCCATTAATACGATGATTGGGAATGTGAAATAATAGATAGGTTTTTCGCCTATGAAGAAGCCTATAAATCCTTTGAAGAACGCAAAAATACCAAGTAAAAACAAAATGTGATGCCAAATATATTTGAAAATATTTTGTACCGTTTCGTTTTTTAGTTTTTTAATCGTTTCTTTCGCATGCGCACGAGGATTATGATCAAAGAAATCCATGGCTAACATACCCTGGTTTTCTGATTTTAGCAGTTCTTTTAAAATACGATTCAACATTAATTCAGAATCATGAGGGTTGACGCGTAAATCAGCACGAATATAAGTCATATAGCTTTCGAAAATTTCGCGGTCTGTATTATTAAGATGCAACGCTTTTACGTTATTTTCGCGCATCAATTGTTCTGTAGATTTAGCCATTGCTTTTGCCCTCCGATTCATATTATACAATCAAGCATATTATGACTAAATTGCGCGCATAAATCAATGATTGAAGCAATATCTCGCTTTCTTTTTTTAGTGTATGCGTGGAAACTATGAGCGAAGCCGGATACATGGTAAAATATACATAGCAAATTGACGTTACATAGGCGTTGGATTCATGGTAAAAGGAGTTAAAGATACATGAAAAAAGTGATGATGGTGCTGTTAGCTTCAACTTTAATGTTAAGTGCTTGCGGTAAAAGTGACGAGAAGACAGCGCTTGAGAATGATATCAAACAACTAGAGAAAGAAAATAAACAGTTGAAAGATAAAAAAGAGAAGTTGGAAAAAGAACAAAAATCAGTGAAAGAACGTGTAGATAAGTTAGAAGATGAAGTGAAAGATAAAGTTGCGACAGAAAGAGCAAAACAACAATCTGAAGCAGAAGACAAAGCTAAAAAAGAACAAGAAGCTAAAGATAAAAAGGAAAAAGCAGCAAAAACGTCATCTAACACAACAAAAGAAAGTGATCAAAAATCACCCACACCGCATTCTGACAAGAAAGAAAACAAACCGTCTTAAGCGTTTGTTTGAAAAGTCAGAAGGGTATTAAATAGGTAATGGATAAACGAACTAAAGGAGTCGATTGAATCATGTACGAACAACAATTTTTTGAATTAGAAGGTAATAAGATGACTTTAAGAGAAGTCGGCAAAGCCATCGAAAAAATTACAGGCTACCAACATGATGCGCCTTCAGCACAAGTAAGACGCAGAGTTGCGCAAAAGCCTAATTTTGAATCAGATACAGATACATTTGAAGCAACTTATAAATTAAGTCATTTAGGCGATTTTGTTGACGTAGTATTTACAGCACCTAAAAGCGAACGTGATCGTTTACAAGAAGTGCCTGTAACTGTTCAATTAATCAGTTATAATACGCGTTCTGAATTTCCTCAAGCATAATCGCAACTATAAGTAATTTCGACAATCTTATAAAGTATACAAAAAGGCGCTTATAAGTGAAGTCATATCGCTTTGCATTACTATCATGATTAGAGAACACTTTACTAAAGTGCTTTTTTGTATATCGATTTTTTAGATAGAGCACAAGAGATTGAATGGGTGTACGAGGTGGAATCAAATGAGTGTATATTTGGAAACACAACGTTTAAAGTTAAGAGATTGGGAAGATAAAGATTTATTGCCATTTCAAAAAATGAATGCGAATCGACAAGTTCGCAGATTCTTCCCAAGTATATTAAGCTATCGCCGTTCTGAATTGGATATGCAGGCGATGCAGAAACAACTGAAACAATCAGGCATTGGTTTATTTGCGGTAGAATTGAAAGAAAGCGGAGAATGGATTGGCTTTATCGGATTGAATTATCTCCCTAAACGCAGTCAGTATCCATTTAAAGATCTGCCTTTCTTTGAAATTGGATGGCGTTTGATACCTGAGGTTTGGGACAATGGTATCGCAACAGAAGGGGCAAAAGCAGTGCTTGAATATGCCAAAGAAAAAGGTATCGAAGAAGTTTATAGTCTGACAGCCAAAACAAATATGGCTTCAAGAAGAGTGATGGAAAAAATCGGTATGACATATTTAGAAGACTATGAATTACCGAACGTGTCAGCAGAACATCCATTAAAAACACAAGTCAGATATTATAAAAAGCTGAATGAATAAAGCGAGAAACTCAAGGTGACGTTTCTCGCTTTTTGTTTTGAATGAACATAGGGTATGTTATTTAATCTAGAAGTGTTAATCATAAGTACGTGTACCGACAGAACGATAGTGTTCTAAACCGTCGAATAAATCATCTAAGTTATCATAAAGCGGAGCTAAGCCGCGATATTTATCATCAATAAAACCAGCTTCAATCATAGATTCAATGAGTTGTTGAAGCGGTTCGAAAAAATTGTTGATATTAAAAACTGCCATCGGTTTATCGTGGATACCGATTTGTGCCCAACTATATGTTTCAAAGAACTCTTCAAGTGAACCAGCGCCGCCAGGTGCTAAGATAAATGCATCGGCTAATTCACTCATTTTGGCTTTGCGACCATGAAGTGAATCTACTAACACTAAATCTGTTAAGCGTTGGCTCGTAATTTCTTTATCATCTAAGCTTTTCGGCATCACACCAATCGCTTCTCCACCGTTATCTAAGACGCCATTAGAAATTGCGCCCATTACACCGACAGAGCCGGCACCGTAGACTAAAGTATAACCATTTTCTGCCATGTATTTACCTAAGGCATAGCCTTGCTCCATATAAACTTTATCTTTCCCTCTGCTTGCGCCGCAAAATACTGCAATACGTTTTAATTTACTCATAAATGTCATCTCCTAAGAAGAAATCTGATTGATTACACGTTTAAATGCTTGCTCAAAATGATTGCGTGTCTCTTCTGAGAACTTTTTCGGACCTTTATGACGTCCTCTTTGACGTCTGGTTTGTGCATTCAAATAACGTTGTTCGAGTAAGGAATTAATATTCTTATCACTATATAGCATACCATTATGATGCATCACGTACTGTATTTTATTAATCAATAGGTTAGCTAAACCATAATCTTGTGTGACGACAATATCATTTGGCTTGGCTAATTGAACAATTTTATAATCCACTTGATCAGGACCATCATCGACGTAAACGACACGAACATGGTCAGGATAATCTCGCATTGAAAAGTGTGCATAACTACGTACCAACACAACAAAAATGCCTGTCCCTTCAGTCAATTGAATAATTGAATCTGTAACGGGACAAGCATCACCATCAATAATGACTTGTGTCATTTAGAGATTCGGCTTATTTTCATGTTTTTGAATCTCTGCGATGCGTTCTTCTTCGTTGGCACGTCTAGCTTCTTCTTCGGCTTTTAAACGTTGTTCAATGCGATCTTCTAAAATACGGTTCATGTCATAAGCTTCATCTTTATTTTCTTGTTCAAGTTCTTCACCTTTATTGTGAAGTTGTTTGTCAGATTGACCGCCTGGTACAAGTCCGACTTTTTTCTCGTATTTCTGAGCGTCTTTTAATTCTTTCACGAGACGTTTACGAGTTGCTTCTGAATCTTTATCTTCTTTTTTATGGCGTTTTTCAATGTTTTTCTCTAATTTCTTCGCCATTTTTTCAGCTTCTTTAGCGTTTTGTTTTTCTAATTTGTCACCTTTAGCTTTGATGCGTTCTGGGTCATTGGCTTTCGCTTCTTTTTTAGCTTGGCGTTTTTCTTCGATTTCTTGTTTCTTCTCGCTTACATATTGTTTAAGGTCAGAAGATTTATTAGAAACCGCTGACGCAGCTTTAGAAGATTTATCTGATACACCGCTCGCAAATTGTGAAGACTTGTCAGAAACACTTTGTCTTAAACCTGCGGTTTTATCATTCAATTTTTGTACATCAGGATGATCTTTGATGCGTTTTCTTTCCACAATTAAAGGTACAAGAATGATAGGTAATACCGTTAACAATGTTCTAATTAATCGTTTCTTCTCCATTTGAATGGCCTCCATTTATTAGTATATAACATTTAAATACCCCGACTGATTAGGGGATAAACGAATACCCTTGTATCATACATAACTTTTTCCATCGATTAAAGCATCAGTAATTGAAGGCATGAAAAAAACCAGCATTGAAATTCAATGCTGGTGAGTGTATCAATTAAATGCCTTTTCCGATTCCGAATCCGAAATAAAGGATTGCGATAAAGATAACTAAAATAATACGGTAAATCGCAAAAGGTACCAATTTAATACGGTTAATTAAGTTTAAGAATAAGCGGATAGATAATAATCCGAATAAGAATGCGGCAATAAAGCCGATTAAGTAAAACGGAATGTGATTTAAATGAATATATTCCATATGTTTTACCAATGATAAACCACTTGCGGCTAACATAACTGGTACAGCCATAATAAATGTGAAGTCAGAGGCAGCTTTATAGTTTAATTTCATTAATACCCCAGTTGAAATTGTTGAACCGCTTCGACTGAACCCTGGCCACATCGCAACCGCTTGTGATAAACCAATAATAAATGCTTGAACATAAGTAATTTGATCAAGGTGCTCACGGTGTGCATAACGACGGCTGAACTTTTGTGCGAAAATCATATAGAACGCACCTAATAAAAGTCCAATCATAACAGTCGGCACACTGAATAAGTATGTTTCGATTAAATCATCGAATAATAAACCTAAAACACCAGCAGGAATCATCCCTACTAAAACGTGCCAAATCGTTAGACGTTTGTGTTTAGATTGAGCCGTTCTGCTTAAAGTTTCTCCTTCAGTATGTTCCGTAGATGGTGCAGTATGTTTATACTTTCCAAGGCGGAACATTTCAAAATAACGGTTTCTAAATACCCACGCTGCCGCAAATACAGAACCTAACTGTATGACGATCTTAAAGGTGAATGCGGATTCTGATCCTAAGAAGCTCGTCGATTTCAGCCAGATGTCGTCTACAAGAATCATATGTCCTGTTGAGGATACAGGCGCAAATTCTGTCAAACCTTCGACAATCCCCAAAATCAGCGCTTTGAGTAATTCTAACAATAACATAGTGTACCTTCCTTATTTCAAAATATATTTTGTATGAATGTATGTAAATACCAGTTGAAACAACTTTTATGATAGCACATAAAAAAATCTTTGTGCTACTAATTCTCGTAGTAAATTGAAAGATAAGACTTAAGATGTAGGTCTTTCAAAAATTATGACAAAACTTTGAAGGTTAATTTCTTATTTGAAATTAATTTTGAGTCGAATAAATTGAAAATTCTACTTATATGTTTTAAGTTGAAGATAAGACATTTTTGACACAAATGACTATTAAGGACAAAGGACGTCCTGATATCTATTAATTAAAGATGAAACGACAGTAAAGCGGGTGGGACAAGTATGCATGACATACATACGTGTTCCACCTTTATTGTGTCAAAATTAATCGATGCCTGATTAAATAAAAAGGGTGAAAAAAGATGAAACATTTAATGCGTTACGCACTGAAATACAAGCAATATCCCATCGTCATGGGTATCATTTGTGCACTATTAGCTGTGATTGTAGTCGTACAAAATGTGACCATTGCGAAAGTGTTAGATAAAATGCTGATTCAGAATTCGCATCATTACCATATTTCAACATTATTGATGATTTTATTGGCCGCTTTATTATTACGTGCAGTATTGAATATGTCCAATCAATGGATGGGGACAGAACTCGCATATAAAGTGAAAGGCACACTGCGTCGTCGTATGGTAGATCATCACACGAAACAACCTGTCGGTGCTCAAATGAGTGTGATGACTGAAAGCATTGATGGAATTACGCCATTTTATCAAGATTACTTACCTCAAGTGTTTAAAGCAGTACTTGTACCTGTAGTGATTATTATTGCGATGTGTTTTATTCATTTGAATACTGCGATTATTATGATGGTGACAGCACCTTTTATTCCTGTGTTCTATATCATTTTCGGATTAAAAACACGTGATGAATCTAAGGAACAAATGACTTATTTAACACAATTCAGCCAGCGCTTCTTAAACTTAGCGCAAGGCTTAGTCACTTTAAAATTATTCAACCGTTCTAAACAAGCTGAACAAGCTATTTATCAAGAAAGCACACGCTTTAGAGATTTAACAATGAATATTTTACGCAGCGCCTTTTTATCTGGGTTGCTATTGGAATTTATCAGTTTGTTAGGTATTGGTTTAGTTGCGCTAGAAGCAGGGCTTGGTTTGGTACTCTTTCATAATCTTACTTTCGAAACAGCTGCGATTGCGATTATTTTAGCACCAGAGTTCTACAACTCTATTAAAGACCTTGGCCAAGCATTCCATACTGGTAAACAAAGTGAAGGAGCAGCAGATGTCGTATTCGATGCGCTTGATCAAGAAATGGATGACGCTACTTTAACCAAACAACACGTCAATCCTAAACAAGAGGCGTTGATTCAGTTGGAACATGTATCTTATCGTTATCCAGAAGCAGATAGAGCAGCAGTTAAAGATGTGAGCTTTAATATTTATGAAGGTGAACAGATTGCCTTAGTCGGTCCAAGCGGTGCAGGGAAGACGACACTTTCTGAATTGATTTTACAGCACAGACAACCGACAGATGGCTATGTTTCTTTTCAATCCGAATACTTAAAAATGGGTGTGTTAAGTCAACAACCTTATATTTTCAATGCGACAATTAAAGAAAATGTCTCAATGTTTGAAGCGGTTGAGGATGAAAAGGTGATTGAGGTGTTAGCAGCGGTTGGTTTAATGGAAAAAATCAATCAATTGCCTCAAGGTATTGAAACGTATATCGGAGAAGGCGGCGAGATGTTATCAGGCGGGCAAATGCGACGTATTGAATTATCGCGTGTATTGTTAGCACAACCAGAATTGGTTGTTTTTGATGAGCCAGCCACAGGTTTAGATGTTTGGACAGAGCGTACGATTCAAGAAGCACTGAATACTTATTTTAAAGGAAGTACCGTTATTATGATTGCACACCGTGAAAGTACAATTCGTATGGCACAACGTCGTATTTATATGGAAGGTGGCCATATGATTACAGATGATCAAGTCATTTCCACGCAAAGAGACAAAGGACGTGATAGACAATGAAACGACGCGGCATTCAATTTAAGTTAGATAAAGATTTAGCTTTAGCGATATTGTTTGGAGTTATCGGTAGTTTAGTCGCAATCGGTATGTTCTTTTTAAGTGGTTTAATGATTGCGCAAGCTGCGAAAAATGTACCGTTATATGGTTTGATTGTCTTAGTGGTCAGCGTGAAAATGTTTGGGATTATCCGTGCGATTATGCGTTATTTTGAACGTTTATACTCACATCGAACAACTTTCACGATGTTAAGAGACGTCAGAACACAATTCTTCAAAGGCTTGATTCAAGTTGTACCGGATATTTATCGTAAATTTAAATCCAGTGATTTGATTGCACGAATGGTATCACGCGTTGAAGCGTTACAGAATATTTATTTACGCGTTTATTATCCGCCAGTGGTCATTGGTATCACGGCAGCTATTACGATATTAACCTTGTGGTTCTTTTCTTGGATGCATGCCGTCTTATTATTAGTCAGTATGCTGATTTCATTAGGTGTCTTACCTTGGATTTCTGCGAAGCGTGCACAATTATTGAACGCACGAGCAGCTCAAGATGAATCATCATTTTTAAGCCGCTTCTACGACTATAAAGAAGGCTATGAAGAACTAGCACGATTCAAACAATTAAAACCCTATCATCAATCTGTACTTAAGGCACTCTCTAAATACAGCCATCAACAACGTAATGAACAACGTTTCTTAACGCTTTATGAATTTATGTTAGATTTAGTTTCTATGTTGGCCTTGTTCTTTTGTGTTTGGTTAGGTGTCATACAAGTTCAAAATGGACAATTAGATGTCATCTATTTAACAAGTATTGTATTGATGTTGTTGACGTTATTTGAACAAGCAGTAACGATGAGTAATGTGGCTTACTTTAAAGCAGATACAGACCAAGCATTAGTAGAAATTGAAGAGGTCTTGCAAGAAGTGCCAGAAACACCTGAAAGTTCAAAACAAGTGAATAATACGCAGATACTAGCAGTTGATGATGTGACTTTCCAATATGAACATCAAGTTACAAAGGTATTAGAACACATTCAATTAGATATCCAGCCTGGTGAAAAGCTTGCGATTATCGGACCTTCAGGTTCAGGTAAGAGTACTTTACTGCAAGTGCTGGCTGGTTTATATCAAACAACACAAGGTTCTGTTACTTATCAAGGTCAATCAGTATATGAGATGTCTGAAGCGTCTAAAGCAGAGACGTTTAATGTCTTATTGCAGCACCAACAACTCTTTGATGGTACAGTGCGTGATAATTTATTATCAGATTACAGTGATAATGAAATGCGTGCTGTCTTAGATGACTTAGGTTTAGCGTATATTGATTTAGACTATGAAATTACCATGAGTGGGGAAGGACTATCAGGTGGAGAATTGCAGCGGATTTGTCTTGCGAGATTATTCTTAAGAACAGCACCTGTTTGGCTGATAGACGAACCGACACGTGCATTAGATTGGCATAATAGTCATCGTGTGATGCAACGTCTCTTTAATGAAAGTGAGACGCTTATTGTCGCAACGCATGATTTAGAATTGTTACCTCAATTTGATCGCATTATCGTCATGATTGAAGGTCAAATTATTGAAAGTGGCACTTATGATAGTTTGCTTCAACAACACGGTGCACTTTATGACATGGTGACTTTAAACCGATAAGACTATGTATTTACTCAAAAGATAAGCACACTAAATCCAATACTGAGAAGTAAAATGAAGAAATAGAAAAAGCGGTTGAGACCTCTATGACAGAAGTCTCAACCGCTTTGTTTTTGCTTTATTTAAAAGTGAAAAAACTAAAAATGCAAGTTATCACTCTAATTTTAATGGCATTCGAAATTATGAGTTTTGCTTAGTTAAAGAATCAATCAGTTTATCTAATAAACGATTCAATTCTTTTTCTTCTTTTTTGTTTAATCCTGAGATATCGCCTAAGTGGTTACAAGCACCGCCTAGATCTTCTTCGATTGCTTCGCTCTTTTCAGTTAAGTGAACAAACACTTCACGTTGATCGACTTCAGAACGTTCTCTTTTGATTAAATCTACTTGTTCCATTCTTTTTAAAAGTGGGGATACTGTACCAGTATCTAATGCAAGTTCAGTAACGACTTTCTTCACATTAACTGGTGATTCTTCCCATAAAATTGTTAATACTAAAAACTGCGGGTAAGTTAATTTGTACTTCTTAAAAACGTTATTTGAATAGTAGCGATTTACTTGTCTTTGAGCGTTGTACAAACTAAAGCATAAACGTCCGCCTAAATTAAGTTTTTCAGTCATAAGTTCTCCTCCAGACATTCTATCCGTTATATTTTTCTGTGTACCGGAATTCGTTCCGTCTTGTTGTGAAAGTTTGAGCAGTGACAAAAATGGAAATTTTATCTATTTTGTCGACTCCTCACAAGCCATGTTAAAATTAAAGCATGCATTGATTTTAGAAGATATCTTGCATTAAATCAAGTTGTAACATAATATAATATGTCCATTAATGATTGTACCATTAAGTCCTTTAGAAATGAGTGTTAAAAATGGAACGAAATAATAATAGTAAATTATCTATTTGTATTGTAACAGGTTTTCTAGGAAGCGGTAAAACGTCTTTCCTTAAATATTATACTGAGCAATTATTAAAAAGAGATGAGAAAATCACTGTAATTATGAACGAATTTGGTGATTTCGATGTCGATAGTAAAATTTTAGGAGATAAAGTTCAAACGATTTCCTTGCAGAACGGATGTGTCTGTTGTGATTTACAACAAGACCTTATCGCGCAACTATCAGCAATAATCAATCAAAATCAGTCACAATTCGTTATTATTGAAGCCACAGGGATTGCACATCCACTTCAACTCATCCAAGCTTGCTATGATCCATTGCTTACTGACTATGTTAATCCGCCGCTTGTGGTCGGTTTAGTTGATGCACCTAGATTTTTACATCGTGCGGATTATTCTGAATCAACGCAAGCATTGATGGAAGAACAGCTTGCAGTCAGTCAAACGCTGATTGTCAATAAGACAGATTTAATCAGCCAAGATGAGCAGCAAGTGCTGATCGAAGCTTTAAAACAAATCAATTCGAATGATGCCATCTATTTTACAACCTATGGTCAAGTCAATATTGATGAATTGCAGGCATTAGAGCCAGTCAATATGAAGCCAAAACACCAACATTTACATCACCATGGTATCAGCTCAATTGCGTATACCTTTACTTCGCCTATAGATAGACAAATGTTTTACCAGTTTATCTTACGTTTGCCAGACAACGTCTATCGTTTGAAAGGTTATGTAAGATTCAGAGATGCACCAGAAACAACGTATTTATTCCAATTCGCCAATGGGCTGCCAGATTACGAGCCGATTCAAGATGAGGTGCAAAAGACTATTGTATTGATTGGTGAACAACTCGATAAAGAGCGTTTACGCAATCAATTAGATGCATTGCAGTTCACTTGAAAATTGACGTGCATATCAAGGTAACACTATAATGAATACAACGTTTAATAGTACAAGGAATTTGTAGGGAATACAATACTAAAATATTTTAATCCATTATGCATCCCTACTACACTATAGTGAACCTCATTTTTAAATTTAGCAAGCGCTAACATAAGTTGTAATAAAAATGAAATGAGTGAGAGGGGTAAACGCAATGGATCGTGTTAAAATCAATCGTAACGTAACTTATTCAAAAATGATTCAAGGTTTTTGGAGATTAAATGATTGGCAGATGACAACCCAAGACTTAAACCGTTATTTGCACCAGTTAGTCGAATTAGGTGTAACGACAATGGACCATGCAGATATTTATGGTGATTATCGTTGTGAACAGTTATTCGGAGAAGCATTGGCTTTGTCACCTGAACTCAGAGACCAAATTGAATTAGTTTCGAAATGCGGTATTATCTTGCCGACCGATCAATTCGCACAATTTGATGGCCATCGTTACGATTTAAGCAAACAACATATTGTAGAAGCGGTGAACCGTTCATTGCAGAATCTACAAACAGACACACTTGATACGTTGTTGATTCATCGTCCATCTCCGCTCATGGATCCAAATGAAGTCAGAGATGCACTTGATGTTTTAGTAGAAGCAGGTAAAATTAAATCATTCGGTGTTTCTAACTTTAATAACACACAGTATGATTTGCTGAACCAAGGTATTAAATCACATAAACTGCATATCGCAGTGAATCAACTAGAAGTTTCACCGTATCATGCAGCACCTATTTATGATGGAACAATTGATCATATGTATCGAGATGACGTTAAGATTATGGCATGGAGTCCGCTTGCAGGCGGTAAATTACTGAATGTAGAAGATGCTAAATCTAAACGTGTCATGTCTATCATCAGCCCACTTGCTTATAAATATAATGTGGCTCCAGCCAGTATTGTCACAGCGTGGTTGGTGAAACATCCAGCTACGATAATGCCAATCATGGGTACAAGTCAAATTGAACGTATGCACGATGCGGTAAAAGGGTTAGAACTGACTTTAACAGATCAAGAATGGTTTGATATTTATGTTGCAGTCTTAGGTCAAGACATCCCTTGATAAGTGAAATAAAGGAGAATAAGAAATGAATTCAGAAGAACAATCACGTGCGCGCATGCGCTTTGAACGTAACCTTATCGTCTTTCCATATATTATTTTTGCGATTATCGTCTTTTTCTTTACAACGATTTTTTCAGCACCAACTGTTGTACTGACATTATTCGGTATTTTCTTTATCTATAACGCAGTGTTATTATTCGTTGCGTTTATTAAGCATTACACACGTACGATGATTTTATTATTAGTGTTAACAATCTTCGTCGGTCTCATGTTTACCATCTCAGCAACTGCGCAATTTGCGGGCAGATACTAAGCAATTAAATAAGTAAAATAACTCCCTCTATAAGTGTTTTTCAACACTCTATATAGAGGGAGTTTTATATTGTCATAAAGAATTCAAAAGAAATGAAAACGTTTTCTTTATTAATAGGACTAGCTTTGATATTCTTAAAGTAAATAAGAATGTATAAAGAAAAATAAATTCGTATTGAGGGGGATTCAAGATGGGGAAAAGAAAAGTCGCAATTATTGGTGCAGGTCATACAGGTGCAACCTTAGCATTTATGTTAGCTGAAAAAACTTTAGCAGATGTGGTGTTATTAGATAAACCTGAAAATGAAAAGCCAGCACGCGGCAAAGCGTTGGATATTTCGGAAAGCGGACCGATTTTCAATTTCAACAACAAAATTAAAGGGACATCTGATTATCAAGATATTACTGGTTCAGATATTGTGGTGATCACTGCAGGTGTCGCACGTAAACCTGGGATGAGTCGTGATGATTTGATTCAAATTAATGAATCGGTAATGGCACAAGTGACAGAGGGTATTAAAACTTATGCGCCGGACAGCACGATTATCGTGTTGACGAATCCTGTGGATGCGATGACATATGCAGTATATAAATTGTCAGGTTTCCCTAAAAATCGTGTGTTAGGGCAATCAGGTATTTTAGATACAGCACGTTATCGTACATTTATCGCAGAAGCATTAGATGTTGCGCGTACGGACGTTTCAGGATTAGTACTAGGTGGCCACGGAGATACAATGGTACCGTTATTAAGTACGACTACAGTAGGTGGTGTGCCAATCACTGAACTATTGGAACAAGATAAAATCGATGCGATTGTGGACCGTACGCGTAAAGGCGGAGCTGAAATTGTCGGCTTGCTTGGCAACGGTTCAGCTTATTATGCGCCAGCCGCTGCGATTTTTGAAATGGCTGCAGCGATACTTAAAGACGAAAGACGTGTATTACCTGCAATTACGTATTTAGAAGGCGAATATGGCTTTAATGATATTTGTTTAGGTGTTCCGACATTAATCGGTGAAAATGGTGTCGAACAAGTCATTGAAACAAAACTTTCTGATGATGAAAAAGCACAGTTAAAAGCTTCAGCAGATGCGGTAGAAGAAGTAAAAAGTGCTTTAAAATATTCATAAACTATGTGGTAAAGTAAATTATTATATATTGGAACAGGAGACGGACGATTCTAAAGCGTTCGTCTCTTTTTTGTACTTTCTCGTTTTATTGTGAAAAAATCTACAAATTTTCGAATAACCCTCTTTTTGTAACCGCATTCTTGTTATAATGGACTTGAAAATGATTAAATATTTCGAAAAATGGTGAACGCATGTATGGGACTGGATAAGCGTACCGTCTTTTCAAATATTTAAAATACGTACTTCTTGAGTACACTAAGCAAATAAGGGAGGAAATCAATATGGCAAGAAAGGAAGCATCAGTGAAATCTGACAAGAAGCAAAAGGGTGTGAAGCCGCTATGGATTATCATCAGTTTTATCGTATTGATAGCGATTGTGTTGATACCAGTGAGCGGTATTCCGGTAATGGCTAAAATGTCACTTGCGATTTTAGCCTTTGCGGTCATTATGTGGGTGACGGAAGCGGTCTCTTATCCAGTATCCTCAACGATGATTGTAGCTTTGATCATACTATTATTAGGATTTAGTCCTGTACAAGATTTAGCAGAAAAACTAGGGAACCCTAAAGCAAATGGTGCCGCTTTACATGGTGCGGATTTATTCGGAACAGGCAATGCTTTGAAGTTAGCATTCAGTGGTTTCTCAACTTCAGCAGTTGCTTTAGTAGCAGCAGCACTATTCTTAGCAGCTGCCATGCAGATTACTAATTTGCATAAACGTTTAGCATTATTGGTCTTATCGATTGTGGGTAATAAGACCAACCGCATTGTGGCGGGTGCAATTATAGTATCTATTATTTTAGCGTTCTTCGTACCATCTGCGACAGCGCGTGCCGGTGCAGTTGTTCCTATTTTGTTAGGGATGATTGCGGCGTTTAAAGCTTCTAAAGAAAGTAAGCTTGCAGGTTTATTAATTATCACTGCAGTACAAGCAGTATCTATTTGGAATATCGGTATTAAGACAGCAGCTGCTCAAAATATCGTTGCAGTCAATTTTATCAACCAAAGTTTTGGTCATGATATTTCATGGGGACAATGGTTCTTATATGCAGCACCTTGGTCTATTTTAATGTCGATTGCACTTTACTTCATTATGTTGAAAGTTATGCCGCCAGAACAAAAAGAAGTGAAGGGCGGTAAAGAATTAATTCAGAAAGAATTAAATAAATTAGGCCCAGTGTCACCACGTGAGTGGCGTTTGATTGTGATTTCTGTTTTATTATTATTATTCTGGTCAACTGAGAAAATATTACATCCGATTGATTCATCTTCAATCACTTTAGTTGCGATGGCAATTATGTTAACACCTAAAATTGGTGTGATGAGTTGGAAAGAAGCGGAGAAACATATTCCATGGGGAACAATTATTGTCTTTGGTATTGGTATCTCACTCGGAAACGTATTATTAAATACTGGCGGTGCGCAGTGGTTAAGTGATAAGACGTTCGGTTTAATGGGCTTACAACATTTACCATTGATTGCGACAATCGCATTGATTACTTTATTTAATATCTTAATTCATTTAGGTTTCGCAAGTGCAACAAGTTTATCTTCTGCTTTGATTCCAGTCTTTATTTCTTTAACGGCAACATTACATTTAGGCGATCAAAGCATCGGCTTTGTGTTGATCCAACAATTTGTAATTAGTTTCGGTTTCTTATTACCAGTAAGTGCACCACAAAACATGTTAGCTTATGGTTCAGGTACATTTACAGTTAAAGACTTCTTGAAAGCAGGTATTCCATTAACAGTAGTAGGTTATATCTTGATTCTGATCTTCAGTTTCACATACTGGAAATGGTTAGGTTTAATATAAAATCATAATGAATTCAAAAAGACGATGGCATCAAGTCCATCGTCTTTTCTTTAGAAATAACATGTAGGTTTTAGTATTGCCATACAAAGAAACACACATAAAGTGCTATATATTCTACGAACGTTAAAAGATACATATATTTCAAACGTAGCTTTACATTGAATGGTACTTCCCAATTCGGATACTTTTGTTCAAAATAAGCAATTTGAAGCAAGTAGATACCGATACCTAATGGCAGTAGCATTAAACCGATACTGACAAGAAATGAAAAACCAATT
Organism: Staphylococcus sp. HMSC65H10; assembly: GCF_001839185.1. NCBI lineage: Bacteria > Bacillati > Bacillota > Bacilli > Caryophanales > Staphylococcaceae > Staphylococcus > Staphylococcus sp. HMSC65H10. The sequence continues at coordinate 119,979 of NZ_KV840310.1, forward strand.
TCATGGATAAAGTGTCCGATAATCAATTGGATAACTATCAGTACCGCAATAAATACAAGAAGTTGCATTGTCATTTTGCCATGCGCACTCCTTTCACCATGATCAATATCATTGCTTGTAGCAAGGTCATAACGAATAAGAAGAAAAGACCTTTCGCGTCTAAGAATTGAACAACATCTCTGATAATAGAAAGTGGTTGAGTGACTAAGTAGACACTATGGAATCTCAAGAATCGTCCCATCGCAATTCCTAAACTATTCGCAAACATTAAGCCAATGACGATAATGTAATTGAATAAAGGTTTATTGGTTAAATGGAATAACTCAATGTTAATCAAAATATAACAATAAACTGCAAAACAGACGCCACCGACTAAGAAGGTAAAGTACAACCATTCTATAGGTCTGACCCCTTCCATAATCGTAAATGCAAATTGGTTAAGATGGATAAGGTCTGTCACCATATAAAAGGTATTCGGGAAGATTAAGACAAAGATTGCTGCGAAAACAATAAATAGCGGCCATTCGAAACGTCGCTTCGGTATAAATAGCTTAAGTAACCAAACGAGTTCGAAAGGAATATATGCTAAGAATAAGTTTAATGCCATGAATTGGTAAAATTGATTTAAAGGCAATGTCAGCAGCATTAATATCACAAATAATATGCGTGCAATATAACGTGATTGCATTTCAAAGTCCTCTCTTTAAACATCCCTGTTAACGGATTGATTATCTGAAAACAACAATACTCGTGTTTCAGACGTATTTAGATGAATATATTACAGGTTTTCAACCTAGATATCAATTAAAAGTATAGCATTTAAAAGACACGTTAAGCATAGAAAAAAGAAATGAGGGAAGAATTAGACTAAAATAATTCAATATTATTTGATTGAGCCGCAGAATAACTATGGTGTATAATAGGTAGTCACGAAAAATTTAACTGAATCAAACAACGCAATAAAGGAGGAAATCATGAGTAAGCAATTAATCACCTTATATTTTAATATTTTTCTAGTCTTCTTAGGTATCGGATTAGTTGTACCGGTGTTACCCGTCTATTTAAAGGACTTAGGTTTAAATGGAAGTGATTTAGGTATTCTTGTTGCGGCCTTTGCGTTAGCGCAAATGGTAATTTCGCCATTCGGAGGCAACTTAGCTGATAAATTAGGGAAGAAATTAATTATTTGTATCGGTTTAGTATTATTCGCTGTTTCTGAGTTCATCTTTGCGATGAGCAGCAACTATCCACTTTTGATTGTTTCAAGAATTATCGGTGGTTTCAGTGCAGGTATGGTAATGCCTGGGGTTACAGGTATGATCGCAGATATCTCACGTCCTGAAGATAAAGCGAAAAACTTCGGCTATATGTCAGCAATTATTAACTCCGGCTTCATTTTAGGACCTGGCTTTGGCGGCTTTATGGCAGAGTTCTCTCACCGTTTGCCATTCTACTTCGCTGGGAGCCTAGGTGTCGTAGCATTCTTTTGTTCTTTATTCTTTATCCAAGGTGCAAAACGCGAAACGACAGATGGTTTCCATACAGTTATCGAACCGCAAGATTTAGCTAAAATTAATATCAAAGCTTTTATTACCCCGGTAATCATTACGTTCGTTTTAGCATTCGGACTTGCAGCATTTGAAACACTTTATCCATTATATACTGCAGATAAAGCACATTACGCGCCAAAAGATATTTCTATCGCGATCACAGGCGGTGGCTTAGCAGGTGCGATCTTCCAAATCTTCTTGTTCGATAAATTTATGAAGTACTTTAAAGAATTAACATTTATACAATTATCACTGCTTTATTCAGCAATTATGTTGTTTTTATTGATTGTTGCACATCATTACTGGTCAATTATGATTATCAGTTTTATAGTATTTATCGGTTTTGATATGATACGTCCAGCTATAACGAATTACTTCTCGAATATTGCGGGTAATCGTCAAGGGTTAGCAGGAGGCTTGAACTCTACCTTCACAAGTATGGGGAACTTCGCAGGCCCGCTCGTTGCAGGTACATTATATGATGTGAACTTAGAATTTCCATTGTATATGTCCGTGACAGTCATGTTATTAGGGATTGTGATTATTATGGTTGAGAAGACCATTAGAAAAAGCAGAAAGTTGAAACAAAGTTAGAGTATGATATAGAAAGTGTGCTGTTGTGTTTGCAACAGCATGCTTTTAATATTTATTTATCTGAAAAATTTGAAAATGACATTGACGAAATGTGTCACTGGTGGTAACCTTAATACAATTCAATCAAATAGAACTCTTATCAAGAGAGGCGGAGGGATGTGCCCGACGAAGCCCAGCAACCATCGTGTAAACGAAGTGGTGCTAATTCACAAAAAGTCATAGACTTTTGAAGATGAGAGAAAGAATGAAAGCTTTCTCTTATTTTAATGAGAAGGCTTTTTTCTTTTGGTAAAGGTGATTTGATAAATATTACATAGGGATGGTGCAGTGGAAATGAAGAAAGTAAGTAGTTTAATCGGGTTATTGGTATTACTGGTCGTACTCGCAGCGTGCGGCAAAGGTGGAGACAAGGAGAAAATCACAGTAGCAGCTTCTCCAGCTCCGCATGGTGAGGTATTAGAACATGCGAAAAAAGCTATGAAAGATAAAGGGTATGATTTAGAAGTTAAAGTCGTTAATGATTATAAAGTACCTAATAAATTATTAGATAAAGGAGACGTGGATGCGAATCTTTTCCAACACATTCCTTATTTAAAGGCTGAAAGAAAGTCACATGGTTATAAAATTGAAGAAGTCGGTAAAGTCTTCACAACACCAATGGGTGTTTACAGTAAAAAATATAAAAACATCAAAGATATTCCAAAAGGTTCAACAATCTATGTTTCAAACAACCCCGCTGAAGAAGGACGTTTCTTATCTTTCTTCGTTAATGAAGGCTTAGTTAAAATCAAAGATGGCGTGAAAATTGAAGATGCGAAATTCGATGACATTGTTGAAAATAAAAAAGATTTAAAATTCAATAATCAACAAGGTGCAGAATTCTTACCAAAAACATATAAAAGCGGTGAAGGTGCTGCTGTTATTATGAACTCAAACTATGCGATTGATAATGGTTTAACACCTTCGAAAGATGCGATTGTGATGGAAAATGAATCATCACCATTTGCGAATATTTTAGCAGTTAAAGAAGGTCATAAAGACGATAAAAAATTCCAAGAACTCATCAAAGTATTACAGTCTAAAGACATGAAAGAATTCATTAAGAAAGAATACGGTAAAGACGTAATACCATATGAAGCGAAGTAAAGGAGTCGAATGAATATGGCTAAATTAGGAATTATTGGTGTAGGACGTGTAGGCAGCCAAGTCTTAACAGATGCACAATATTTAGGACATTTTTCAGAAATTGTCGTGATTGATACGAATGAAAACTTAGCACAAGGTGAAGTGTTGGATCATCATCATATACAAGGTTTGAATCATACACATCGCACAAAAATTCATGTAGGTAGTTATCAAGATATAGTGGATGCGGATGTGGTGATTGTGTCAGCGAGTGCGGCTTCGACACCAGACATGAAAGATCGTACCTTACTCACTAAAGCGAATAGCGTTATTGTGAATGATGTGTTTAGACAATTATCAGCTGTGACGAAAGAAGCTATCGTCATTTTAATTTCAAATCCAGTGGATGCGATAACGTATCTTGCACATCAAGCAGGCTACCCATCTGATAAAGTGATCGGTACAGGTACCATTTTAGAGTCAGCACGTTTTCGTACTTTAATTGCTGATCACTACAATGTGGATCCTAAAGATGTAGATGGTTTTGTATTAGGAGAACACGGTTCACATTGTGTACCAATCTGGAGTCGCGTGCGTATTCATGGGATTGAATTACCAGAATTTGAACAATTGACAGGCCATGCGCCAATTGATCGTGGAGCGATTTCTACGGCAATTGACGAAGTCGCGTTTGATGTCTTTAAGAAAAAAGGTTGGACAAACTCAGCGATTTCAAGAGCGGCTGTTCAACTTGCACAATCAATTTTATTTGATGAACATAGTATTGAACCCGTCAGCGGATTAGTTCAAGGTGCTTATGGATTGGTCGATGGTGCATTAAGTTTATTGACACTGGTTGATAGAAACGGTGTGAAACAGCGTTTGCCGATTGAGTTGTCTAATGAAGAACAAAAACAATTGGAAGCGGCACATAACTTCATTCAAACTGCGATTGAACAGGGCGAAGCGGCAATTCAAGCACAAGTATAACCGTCATATAAACGAGCAATCTAACATCAGGTTGCTCGTTTTATTTTTGTAATAATTCTTTGATAATCATACTCAATCGTAATATATTGTCATACAAGACGCTGCTTTGTCATTTTATGAGTATGATAAAAAGAGAATATAATTTAATTTAACTTCTGAAAGACAGTTAAAACACTATTGAAAGCTCTTACACAACTCAACTTTATCTCACTACATTTCGTGTCGGTTCTGTTACATATGTTACGTATATTACATTTGTTTTAAATAGCTTACTACCTACCAAAATGTCATGTTTTTTATGTTAATATTGAAATCACGAAATAGAGGTTAAGAGGTATTAGGAATGAGAGCGTTTATTTTATGGGTGTCCGCTGCCATTCTTTCATGTTGTTTGATTTTCTTATTAGTATTAGTCACAAATGAAAATGAACTCGCGAAATTCCAAAATGGAGTATCTACATTTATGCAAAGTGACAAACAGGTCTCATCTGATCATTCAGCCTCAGACGCACCGCCAACATATCGTAAAGCGGCAGGGGGACCATCAACACAACATGCAGACGCAGCGCATAAGAGTGAAGCTGAATCTAGTTCATTATTTGTGATTTCATTAACGTCCATCACAAATGAATTAAGCCATCAATGGCTTCAGCATTTTCCAAAACAAGGCAGTTATGACAACTGAACTCACTTATAGAGTTGAAGTTATGTCAGAACGCCTTGTTTTTTTATGTCATGATTTGTGTTCGCATGCTATATTAAGAGTGAGGTGAACGCAATGAAACAGAAGAAAACAAATGCGATGCGTATTTTAGATCGCGAAGGCATCGATTATGAAATGCGTACATTTAAAATGGGTAAAGATCATATTGAAGGACAAGAAGTCGCAAAACTAATTGATGCTAATCCGGATCAAGTGTTTAAAACACTCTTATTTATTAACAATAATCACGACCCGTATGTGTTTGTGATTCCAGTAGAACATCATTTAGATATGAAACATGCGGCACAAGCAGTAGATGAAAAGAAACTGCATTTGCTTCCGCTAGATGAGTTGACGAAAGTAACAGGTTATATTCGTGGCGGTTGTTCCCCAATTGGTATGAAACATCTATTTCCAACAGTGATTGACCAATCTGCGCAACAACATGAGAAAATATTTGTAAGCGGAGGTCTGCCTGGTGTCCAAATGGGTGTGAATGTTTCAGAATTAATTCAAGCAACGAAAGCAAAAGTAGCGGATGTTGCGACACATGAAGCAAATTAAGATGAGCAGTGTTGATGAGCATTTGCTCATCTTTTTTAATAGTTTATGATTGTTTTTGAATGATTTTGAAAGTTTTTGATTGAAAACGATTAAGAAAGCGCTTATAATAAAGAAGAAATGAGGTGGCGATATGATAACGCAGAAACGGTTTGAACTAATCATACAACTATTAAAAGAAAAAGAATTTTTAACACTACAAGAAATAATTGATTTAACAGGATGCAGCGCTTCGACAATTCGCCGAGATTTATCTAAGTTACAAAAAATGGGTAAATTACAACGCGTTCATGGCGGTGCCACGCTCAAAACAACAGCCTTGAGTGAACCGAAAATGTCAGAGAAGAAAGAACGTAATTTACAAGAAAAACGTGAAATCGCAAAAATCGCAGCTGCACAAATTGAAGACCGTGATTGTATTTATATTGATGCAGGGACATCGACTTATGAAATGATAGAACACATTACAGCACAAGAAATTGTCGCAGTTACTAACGGATTAACCCATGTCGAAGCATTATTACAGCGTGGAATTAAAACGTTGATTATTGGCGGAGATGTAAAAGCAAGCACATTAGCTTCTGTCGGACCGCGAGCGATTGAAACTTTGAAACATTATCATTTTGATAAAGTTTTCATCGGCATGAATGGGATGAATACAGAAGGTAAATTGACAACACCAGATGAACAAGAAGCTTATGTGAAAGAAACTGCAATGAAAGTGGGACATCATATTTTCGTCTTGCTTGATAGTTCTAAATTCGGACCTACGTATTTTGCATGTGTCAATGTACCGAAAGATGTACCGTTTGAAATTTTGACTTCAACAAAAGCGCTAAAACGTTCAGATATGAAAGCATATCGCAACCATTATTCGATAAGAGGAGTGTAATAAAGTGATCTATACAGTAACTTTCAATCCATCGATTGATTACATTATGAAAGTAGACACGTTTCAAGAAGGCGGACTTAACCGTGCGAAAGAAACGTATAAATTTGCAGGAGGCAAAGGGATTAACGTTTCGCGTGTGCTGAACACTTTAGAAACACCTTCGACTGCATTGGGATTTGTTGGTGGATTTCCTGGGAAATTTATCCAAGATGCTTTACAACAAGCTGGTATTAAAAATGATTTTATTGAAGTAGAAGAAGATACACGTATCAATGTGAAATTAAAATCAGGTCAAGAAACAGAAATCAATGCAGGTGGACCTACTATTTCAAATCAAGCGTTTGAAGCGTTATTAACACAAATTAAAAACACGAATGCTGATGACACTGTTGTTGTGGCAGGAAGTGTACCGAAAAGTATTCCTGATAATGCCTATGAACAAATTGCGAAAATCACACAAAAAACTGGCGCAAAATTAGTTGTAGATGCAGAAAAAGACTTAGTTGAGACTGTATTGCCATATAACCCGTTCTTTATTAAACCGAATAAAGATGAATTAGAAGTCATGTTTGATACAAAAATCACTTCTGATAATGATGTAGTGACACACGGAAAAGCTATTCTTGATAAAGGCGCACAAGCAGTGATTGTTTCACTTGGCGGTGAGGGTGCAATTTATATTGATGCTGAACATTGTATTAAAGCTTCTGTACCAAAAGGCAATGTATTAAATACAGTGGGTTCTGGAGATAGTACTGTTGCAGGTATGTTAGCAGGTTTAGCACAAGGTTTTGATGTACATGAAGCATTTCGTAATGCTGTAGCCTCTGGAACAGCAACAGCATTCAGTCAAGATTTAGCAAACAAAGAAATGATAGAAAAAGTACGTTCTGAAATTGAATTAACGGACTTGAAATAGGAGTGAGAAAAATATGAGAATCACTGAATTATTAACGCGAGAGACAATCGCGATGGATTTAGATGCGACATCAAAAGAAGGTGTCATTGATGCTTTAGTGGATCAATTAGACCATGCAGGTATTTTAAGCGATGTCAAAGCGTTCAAAGAAGCGATTATGGCACGTGAAGGGCAAAGTACAACAGGTATCGGTGAAGGGATTGCGATTCCCCATGCGAAAGTTGATGCAGTGAAAAAGCCGGCTATTGCCTTCGGTAAATCAAAAGCCGGCGTAGATTATCAAAGTTTAGACGGACAACCTGCACACTTATTCTTTATGATTGCAGCACCTGAAGGCGGTGCACAAACACATTTAGACGCGTTAGCTAAATTATCTGGTGTCTTAATGGATGACGAGGTCAGAAAATCATTATTAAACGCAGAAACACCAGATGAAGTTTTGGCAATTATTGATCGTGCAGACGATGAAGCACCAGATGAAGAAGAGGAAACAGCGCCAGTTGAAGCGAATAAAGACGCTGAATCTGAAGAGCCATATGTTATCGGTGTGACAGCTTGCCCGACGGGTATTGCACATACGTATATGGCAAAAGATGCTTTATTGAAACAAGCGAAAAAAATGGGCGTCAAAATGAAAGTTGAAACAAACGGGTCAAGTGGTATTAAAAACCGTTTAACTACTGAAGATATTGATAAAGCACAAGGTGTTATTGTTGCAGCGGACGTGCATGTAGAAACAGATCGTTTCGATGGCAAAAACGTCGTAGAAGTTCCTGTTGCTGATGGCATCAAACGTCCAGAAGAATTAATCGACCTTGCTTTAGCAACTGACCGTACACCATTTAAAGCAAGAGAAGGCAGAGGTAAAGGTCAAGCAAGCGGTAAACAAGAAAAACAAAGTGTCGGCAAAACAATTTATAAGCACTTAATGAACGGTGTTTCTAACATGTTGCCACTTGTAATTGCCGGTGGTATTTTAATGGCAATTGTATTCTTGTTCGGACCAAACTCATTCGATCCGAAATCTTCAGAGTATAATGCATTTGCTGAACAATTGTGGAACATTGGTAAGAACAGTGCGTTCTACTTAATTATTCCAATTTTATCAGCATTCATCGCACGCAGCATTGCTGAAAAACCAGGTATGGCAGCTGGTTTAGTCGGCGGTATGTTAGCAATGAGCGGTGACTCTGGATTTATCGGCGGTATTATTGCCGGTTTCTTAGCAGGTTATTTAACAGAAGGCATCAAAGTGATGACGCGTCGTATGCCACAATCACTTGAAGGTTTAAAACCAACATTAATTTATCCGATTTTATCTGTCACTATTACAGGTCTGTTAATGGTTTATGTATTTAACCCACCAGCAGCTTGGGTGAACCATTTATTATTAAACGGTTTAAACAGTTTATCAGGAGCAAACATTATGTTACTTGGTTTAGTGATTGGTGCCATGATGGCCATTGATATGGGTGGTCCATTCAACAAAGCAGCTTACGTATTCGCAACAGCGGCATTAACAGAAGGTAACGCTGCACCAATTACAGCAGCTATGGTCGGCGGTATGATTCCACCGATTGCATTAGCACTTTCAATGTTGTTCTTTAAACGTAAGTTTACAAAAACACAACGTGGTTCAATTGTACCTAACTTTGTGATGGGTGCATCATTCATTACAGAAGGTGCTATTCCATTTGCGGCAGCTGACCCAATTCGCGTAATTCCGTCAATGATGATCGGCTCAGGTATCGGCGGTGCCATTGCACTTGGCTTAGGTTCATCTATCGGAGCACCGCATGGTGGTATCTTTGTTATCTTAGGTACTGACTTCTCCCATTCATTACAAACAATTCTAGCGATTTTAGTCGGCGCAGCCATCTCTGCAGTGATTTACGGTTTCATCAAACGTAAACCGACAGCAGACGAAATTGCCGCATCTGAATCAATGGATGAATAATGAGTTGAATTTTACGAGAATTTAGCGCATTATAGTAAAGGCGTGCTATTAGAAATGACACGCATCACGAATCTAATTTACTGTGGTAGGTAAATGTATATTCGAATAAACAGTTAAGAGAGAGACAGCCTGTTTATCGGGCTGACTCGCTTCTTAGCTGTTTATTTTTATTTGTAAAGAGGTATCATAAAATACCAAAAAAATAACTTGAATTCAGTCTGAAAAAATTACTATTTGAATGGTGATTATGATATGATAATCTTGTTAGATTTTACGCTAGTTGGGAGGTGTCGCTGTGGAAATGGGAAGGATGAACTAGGCATTTGTCACTTTGCTCAAAACGATGCGCTAAACATCATTGCCGTACATAGCGGCATATAACTTGGAGGTGAATCCCTAGCAATAGGGAACTAATTGGATAGTACGACCATAATAAACTTGTTAATATTTATATTTTTAATCGCACTGACTACTGTGTTTGTTGGATCAGAATTTGCTTTGGTGAAAGTCAGAGCTACTAAAATTGAAGAAATGGTTGCAGAAGGCAACGGCAGTGCGGCTGTCGTCAAGAAAATGATTTCAAATCTTGACTACTACTTATCAGCATGTCAGCTCGGTATCACTGTTACATCTTTAGGACTAGGTTGGTTAGGTGAACCTGTCTTTTCTAAATTATTACATCCTATTTTTGAACTGATACCGTTACCTGATGCTTTGAATACAACCATTTCAATCGTTATTTCATTCTTAGTTGTGACATATCTGCATGTAGTATTAGGTGAATTGGCACCTAAAACATTTGCGATTCAGCACACTGAGAAAGTTGCGTTACTTTATGCACGTCCGCTTTATTATTTCGGCTTAATCATGAAACCATTAATTTGGTTAATGAATGGTTCTGCACGAATGATTATCCGTCTATTTGGTATTGATCCAGATGAAAACAATGACGCGATGTCAGAAGAAGAAATTAAAATGATTATCAACAACAGCTATAACAGCGGTGAGATTAACCAGACAGAACTTGCTTATATGCAAAACATCTTCTCATTTGATGAGAGACAAGCGAAAGATGTCATGGTCCCAAGAACACAAATGGTCACTTTAAATGAACCTTTTACTGTAGACGAACTATTAGAGACACTTAAAGAATACCAATTCACTCGTTACCCAATTACAGAAGACGGCGACAAAGACCATATCAAAGGTTTTATTAATGTGAAAGAATTCTTGACAGAGTATGCTTCAGGCAAACCTATCAAGATTGCAAATTATATTCATGAATTACCATTGATTTCAGAAACAACACGCATCAGTGATGCATTAATCAGAATGCAACGCGAACGTGTACACATCAGTTTAGTTATTGATGAATACGGCGGAACTGCTGGTATCTTAACAATGGAAGATATTTTAGAAGAAATCGTGGGTGAAATCCGTGATGAATTCGATGATAATGAAGTGAATGATGTGATTAAATTAAATGATGACACATACCAAATCAATGGTCGTGTGTTGTTAGAAGATTTAACAGATCAATTAGGTATCGAGTTTGATGACTCTGAAGATATCGATACAATCGGCGGATGGTTACAAGCACATAATACAAACTTACAGAAAAATGATTACGTCGATACGTATTTTGATCGCTGGATTATTTCAGATATTGAAAATCACCAAATCATCACAGTCATTTTAAAATATGAATATAACGCTGAACGTCAGTCTCTTTCAGAAGAAGATGAAGACGATGACAACAATAATAAAAGAAACAAAAGAGATAAAAAAGATAACGATGAATAATCGTAATACTGTCAAATCCCTTTTAGACCGTACTTAAAGTACTAGGTTTAAAAGGGATTTTTTAATGTTTAGACACAAATCCGACATGAATTGAAGTTATAACTTAGTTAATAAATAGTTAATGGTATGATATAAATCGCTCATTTATAATAAGCTTAATCATTACAAAAATAAAATGAAATGAGGGTTTATGATGAATAGTAAAACATATTTATTAGCTACTACACTTTTAGCAACAAGTATCGCTTTAGCAGGTTGTAATAATGAAAAAGATGAACAGCCAAAAGAAAAAACAGAACAGACATCACATGAACATAAACACGATCACCATAAAGTGCTGACAGGTGAATTTAAATCAGGTGAAGAGGAAGTGTCTGGTCACGTTAAAATCGAAAATCACCAAATTAAGTTAACAGATTTTAAATCTGCGAAAGGTCCAGATTTGTACGTCTATTTGACAAAGGACGGCAATATTAAAGAGGGCAAACAACTAGAAATGGTCGACTACAATAAACCAAAACAAACTTTCGACATCAAAGACGCTGACTTAGATCAATATAATGAAGTGACGATTTATTGTAAGAAAGCGCACGTTATCTTCGGTGCCGCAAAAGTAAAATAGAAGGTTAAAGTAATAATTCAACGAGAAGAGAAGTGATTTCATGAAACATTATCTACGTACGATTGAACTCGTAATTTTATTTTTAATTCGTATTATAGCCGGCGGCTACATTTTAGCTCAAGGTTGGGAGAAGTTAACAGGTGGTTTTAAAATAGAACCGCTGATCCCAGTTGTGATTAAGAATGAAGATTCTCCAGTGTGGTTCAAACTCTTTTTTGAACACATCGTCGCGCACAGTGCTCCCGTCTTTAATGTAATTGTACCTTTAGGGGAAATTGCGATTGGTTTAGGGTTAATATTAGGAATTCTGTCACATATTGCAAGTTTCTTTGGCGCCTTTGTTATGCTAAATTATATTTTATCAGATATGATATTTACGTATCCTGTTCAATTAGCACTCTTTATTATATTGTTAATGAATAAAAACTTATTAAAACAAATTTCATTGAGTGCTGTAATCGCATATATTAAAGAAAAAGGTGATACAAGACGTGAACACAATCTTAATCGTTGATGATGAACAAGACATGGTCGACATCTGCCAAACGTACTTCGAATATGAAGGTTATAAAGTATTAACTGCACATAATGGGGAAGATGCTTTGAACCAACTTGACCCATCAATTGATTTAATTATTTTAGACATCATGATGCCGAATGTAGATGGGTATGAAGTGATTAAGGAAATGAAACAACGACAACTGGACATTCCATTTATTTATATGTCAGCAAAAACAAAAGAACATGACACCATTTATGCTTTGACTCTCGGCGCAGATGACTATTTAAAGAAGCCTTTCAGTCCAAGAGAACTCGTGTTACGTGCGAATAATTTGTTGAACCGCGTTAAGCGCAGTCAGTCAGCACAAACAGCTTTAACTTTTGATACTTTAAAGTTGAATGATCAACAAAAAAGTGTGGAAATTAATGGTGCTGTGGTGAACTTGAGAATTAAAGAATTTGAATTGTTGTGGTATTTAGCAACGCATGAAAATCAAGCGATATCTAAATCGCAATTGTTAGAAGAAGTATGGGGTTATGATTATTACGAAGATGCAAGTACAGTCAATGTACATATTCATCGCATCAGAGAAAAGTTCGAACAATTTCATTTCGACGCTTACACGATTACCACAGTATGGGGTCTTGGTTATAAGTTTGAAAGGAAAGCAGACTAAATGTTTTCAATCAGAACACAAGTGATTATCGGAGTGTTATCTAGTGTATTATTGGCCTCTACCATCCTCGGTATTGCTTATAAACTGATGTTGTTCAATGGTCATACCACAGTGTTATTGACGATTAGCGCTATAGTATCGAGTTGTTTAACCTTATTCATCTGCAGTTTCTTTTTAACACCGCTCGTTCAAAAGATTAAACATTTCAATGTCAGAACGAAACAATTCGCAGATGGTAATTACGAGATGGAACCTACGCAATTTACTTCACCGAGAGAAATTAAAGAACTGAGTCATTCCTTTAATAAAATGGCGCATGAGATTACTAAACAAATGGCACAAATCAAGTCAGAACAACAAGAGAAGTATGAATTGATTCAAAATTTAGCACATGATTTAAAAACACCGCTCGCTTGTATTATTTCGTATTCAGAAGCATTAAAAGACGGTGTCGTTCACTCACAAATAGATCGTCAGGAAGCCTATGACACCTTAATCAAACAATCTAATCGCCTATCCAAAATGTTTGACGAGTTAACGCATGTCGCAACATTAGATGCTCCGAATACTTATGTAGTAGAAACAATTCAAATTGATCAATTGTTATTGAATATACTCAATGGTTATGAACAACGTATGAAAATAGACAACAGACATTTAGAAGTGAAGTTTTGTGATAAGTTGGCACCTTTCAAACAATATCCGCAACCGTTAGAACGTATCATTACGAACTTAATTGATAATGCGATGAACTTTTCGCCATCAGGTAGTCCAATTTATATTTGTCTTGCTGAAAGCGAAAAACATATCCAAATTTACATCAAAGATAAAGGCATCGGAATTGCGAAAGCAGATATTAAACGTATTTTTGAGCGTACTTTCAGAGTAGAAGATTCTAGAAATTACCATACAGGCGGTTCTGGTTTAGGGTTATACATCACACAAGAACTGGTAAAACAAATCGGCGGTACGATTCAAGTTGAAAGTGAAACTGAAGTAGGAACTACAATGATCGTATCTTTGCCAAAATTATAAAGCAGTAGAAAAGAAAAGCGTAGAAAGTAAAAGTAAGTATTACAGATAAAAGATAAGAACTAATCCCTAATGAATTAGAAAAGAAAAAACAGACAAGGTTGAAGATATAATCACATCTTCAACCTTGTCTGTTTAGTTTTATAAGATATTCACGCTAAATATAAAGTTAAATTAGCCTTGTTGTAATTGTTCGCGACATTTTTCGAATAAAACGTGGTTTTCTAAATGTACATGTTGTAATGTCGCATTTTCTAACGCAGCTAAACGAGTGTACACTAAACGCCATGTACCGCAAGCTTCGATAGGTGGTTGGAAATCATTCGTAATTTCATCCATTCTACGTAACAAGTTACCTGTACTGTCATGATCTGCAGTTAAATCTTCGATAATAGCTTCTACGTTATCAACATTCTCACCATTCGCAAATGCGATAAGTTGAGGGAAGTCTTTTTCATCCTCTTTTTGCGTATGTTCTAACATGTTGTTTTTAAATGTTGTATATAAATCTTTTAATTCTAACAAGTACTCATGACTTGGACCGTGAACTTTTGCGAGTTTAGTCACATAAGGTGTTAAGTTTTTGAATTCTTCTTTCATTGGTTCGTGGTATGCATCTTGGATGTATTGAATTAAAGAAGGGATGCTTAAATATTTAGGATTTAAGCCTTGTCCTCCGGCATTTTGTTTACTTGCTTCATCAAGTTCAGCTAATAAATCTTCTAAAACAACTCTTTTTTTATCTTTCGCAGCTTCTTCAATAGAAACTTGGCCGCCACAACAAAAATCTATACCAGAACGTTTGAAGATATCAGCAGTTTTCGGATAATCTGTCACAACGTTCGCTACAATATCAGTTTTAGTAATCATAATATACGCTCCTTTTCGACTCATCTCTATTATAAGAAGAATAGTGATAAATAAAAACAAAAAGTGTTCTAAATTAAAAGTATTATTGTAATCTTCATAAAAACTTCAAGGAAATTTATTATAAATTTACCCAGATAGAAACTAAAGTAACTTACAAAAGGAGTGTTAATATTAAAATAAACGTCATAAAAATTACTTTAAACACCATAAGTGTAAATGAACTTTAAATCAATCGTTTGTGACAAATTTCTGAATAATTGAAAATGATTCCCAATATCAGTAGATTAATGAAAAATATTAAGAAGGAGAGACCATACCGCTTATTAAAATATTTGTAGAACACAAAGTTTGCTTAACAATAAACATATTAAAATAAAACTAAAATCGAAGAAAACAACAATTTATGTATAAATACATTTATGACAAAATTAAGAACTAATTGAGAATGATATTTACTATCAATTACAGTAGGCGTATTCTGAAGTTGAGAGTCGAAGTTACTGAGGAGAGAAATCGGGATGAAAAATCCATACAGTAGATTGTCGAAGGTCTTAGTAACAATTTTAGTCGTCGTATTCGGTATTTTGCTAGCTGGTGGTTGGTTGATATTTAAAAATGAAGCGCCTCGTCCAACAAAAGTGGTGAACGAAAGTGGACAGACGGTCATTTCTAAATCCGAACTAATCAGTGGTCAAGCCATTTATGAAAAATATGGATTGACGGATTATGGTTCATATTTAGGAAACGGATCTTATTTAGGTCCTGATTATACTGCAGAAACATTGCATCATTATTTAAAAGGGATGCATTACTATTATGCTGAACATCTTTATGATAAACCTTTTAAACAATTAAACCAAATGCAAAAAGCAGGCATTGAAGACAAAGTTAAAAAAGAAATACGGGTGAATCGCTATTCAAAAGCTAAAGATGAACTTGTATTAACAGATGCACAAGTTGCAGGCTTGAATTATGTCAGAGATTATTATCATAAAGAGTTTGTGAATAATCCCAAGCAAGCAGGGTTACCACAAAATATGATTGATCAAATCAAGACAGATGATTATATGGTCAAAGGGAATAAAATTGAGCATTTGAGTGATTTCTTCTTCTGGGGTGCATGGTTATCTTCAACAGATCGTCCAGATAGAGATTTCTCATATACAAACAACTGGCCATTTGATGAACAAGCAGGTAATACAATGCCAAGTGAAGCATTGATATGGTCAGCAATTTCCGTTGCGATATTAGTCGCTGGTGTTGCGATTATTATTTACTTCCAAAGACGTTATCAATTCGACATGGAATCAACATATGATAGTGAACGTCGTTTACCTGAAATTAAAATTCAAGATACAATTTCATCAAGTCAGGCCAAAACAGCCAAATACTTTGTGATTGTGATGGTGCTGTTTTTAATTCAAATCTTATTAGGTGAATTAATGGCCCATTATTATGTGGAAAATGAATTCTTTGGTATTCCGCTTCAAAAACTATTCCCATTCAACATCGCGAAGACATGGCACTTGCAGTTGGTGATCTTCTGGGTGGCTACAACATGGCTTGCGACAGGGATCTATATTGTGCCGAGGGTGCTTGGTAAAGAGCCAAAACATCAAGGTAAATTAGTCGATATCTTATTCGTCGCATTATTGATTGTTGCTGGCGGTAGTATGATAGGTGAATGGGGCAATATTCTTGGCTGGATTAACGATAAATGGTGGTTATTCGGTCATTTCGGTTGGGAATATATTGAGCTTGGTAAATTCTGGCAAATTCTATTTATCATCGGTATGGTGCTATGGATGATTATTTTAGCCAGAGGCTTCATCCCAGCGATTAAAGATGGCAGTGAACAACATCGTAAGCGTTTAATCTTACTCTTGTTTATTGGCGCAATCGCAATTCCAATGTTCTACTTAGCATCACTCTTTATTATGCCTAACTCACATGTCACTTTCGCAGATTATTGGCGTTGGTGGATTGTACACTTATGGGTAGAAGGCATCTTTGAAGCTTTTGCGGTTATTTTAATTGGTTTCTTAATGGTAGATATGAAATTAACGACAATACATTCTACAATTCGTGCATTGTACTTCCAAATCATATTATTACTTGGTACAGGTATTGTAGGAATGGGGCACCATTATTACTGGCAAGGCGACCATTCAATTTGGTTAGCATTAGGTTCAAGCTTCTCTGCTTTAGAAGTTGTACCGTTATGTTTATTAATTTGGGAAGCTTACACCCATTATCGTGTTTATAAATTCAGTAAAATTGAATTCCCATACAAAGGTACATTCATCTTCTTAGCTTCTACAGGATTATGGAACGCAATTGGTGCGGGTGCACTAGGATTCTTGATTAATGCGCCAGCCATTAACTACTTTGAACACGGAACACAGTGGACATCTGCGCACGCACATGGCTCAATGGCCGGTGTGTATGGTATGTTCTCAATTGCGATTATGTTATATGTATTAAGAAGTATTACTAAACCTGAATTCTGGACGAAGAAAGTTGAAAAATGGATTTCTATTTCATGTTGGTTATTAAATATTGGTTTAGCTGGCATGGTCTTTGTGACATTGCTTCCAGTAGGTTATATTCAACTTACAGATGCATTGAAACATGGTTACTGGCATGCAAGATTGACGGAGTTCTATCAAAAAGACTCAGTCTTTTGGTTATTATGGGGCAGATTGCCTTGGGACTTAATCTTCACAGCCGGTGTAATTATTTTACTTGTAATCACAGTTCGTGCAGTCATGCATCTTAAAAAAGTTAAAAATAATGAATATCAAAATAAAATCTGATAGACAGTAAATAGCTTTCACATAAGCGGAAAAGTAAAAATAAGGACAGTACAGAGTTTCGCGCTCTGCACTGTCCTTTCGTTATATATGAACTTGAATTAAGTTATTTTAACGTACCGATTTTAACGTCATCAGGGTGCTTACCTTGGCGTAAGTCCTGATTTAACTGATCGATTTTTTTAACGTCTTTATCTCGTAATTCAAAGTCAATTGCTTCAAAGTTTTCGCTGATTCTTGAAGGAGTTTGAGACTTAGGAATCACAATTCTATCATGCATTAAATGCCAATTTAAGATGATTTGCGCAGGTGTTTTTTCATATTTTTCAGCTAGCTTTGCGATAACCGGATCTTCAAATAAACCACGTCCACGCATTAAAGGCATCCAAGCGGTAACTTTTATACCATGTTTATCACAGAAGTCTTGTAAGTCTTGTTGGTTTAAGTATGGGTGGAATTCGATTTGGTTAACCGCCGGCACAATTTCAGTATGTTCCATTAATTTTTCTAAGTGATGTTGTTGGAAGTTGCAGACACCGATTGCTTTAACGCGTCCTTCTTTATAAAGTTCTTCCATTGCTTGATATGTTTCAATGAATAAGCCGTCTGCTTCACATGGCCAGTGAATTAAAAACATATCTAAATAATCTACACCAAGATTCTCTAATGATTTTTCAAAGTAAGCTTTTGTGCTGTCATAACCTTGATAATCATTCCATAGCTTAGTCGTAATAAAGAGATCTTCACGGGGTACTTTACTTTTTTTAATTGCTTCACCTAATTCTTTTTCGTTGAAATAGAAATAAGCGGTATCAAAAGCACGATAGCCTGAATCTTCAGCAGCTTTGACTGCAGATTCCATATGCTTTTCGTCAATTTTGTAGACTCCTAAACCTATACGAGGAATTTTCACATCGTTATTCAACTTTACTTTCTTTTTCAAGATGATTCGCACTCCTTCTACTTTTTCTTCATTATATCAAACCAAAGATATGTAATACTATTAAAGAGAAAATGATGCGCAATTTAATTAAAGGTTATTTAATCAAATGAAATAAAAAAACAGCAACACCATTGAATGATGTTGCTGCAAGTCGTATGTTAATACACATTAAGTATTAAGACTTATTTTCTTTTGTTTTTGTGGATTGCACCCAAGATTAATGAAAGGATTACAATTAATAAAATTGTACCGATTAATGCTGGGAAAATCGCAATGCCGCCTAGTGATGGACCCCAATCACCAAGGATTGCTGAGCCAAGCCAAGCGCCGACAATACCAGCAATAATGTTACCTAAGATTCCTCCTGGAATATCTTTACCTAAAATTGCGCCGGCTAACCAACCGATTAGGCCTCCGACGATAATCATTAATATTAATCCCATAATAGTAGCCTCCTAATTCAATACTGACAATACTTTTTTATTGTGCTTGTTAATGTTTACCACTAATACATGATAAGTAATCATCTTAAATCAATTTTTTTAAAAAGGTTTTGTCCACAAGATAAATAAAATTAATATTAAGTAAATAATTAGGTAAACATACCAGAAAGGAGTTAATAAATTCATTACAAGAAATGAAATAATAATTAATAATGTGCCGATTGTCAGTGATTTAGGCTTATTCTTCATGAAATGACTACGAAAGCTTGTATCTTCAGAGCTTTCAAAAATGGTTAAGAAGATGAAAGATGCTCCGATTAAGAAGAAAACAGGTGCTAAATATGGAACGGACATATAATAAGATTTTTCACTCGTATTGAATACGATGAACAAAGAAAGACTCAATAAAGTAAAGACAATAAAAGCCATGAATTTCTGTGTCGTAAAGACAATGGGCTTAAATTTTCGATCAGTCAACAGTGCGAGTAATGTCCAAATTAATATAAACGCAACCATCGCATGCGAAATAAAATCATACTTTCCGATGACGATAAGATTAATCACACTGTTTATTGAAACTGCAATAAGAATCGTACTTAATTTGACTTGATTGTTAGATTGTAAATACATATCAATCAAAATGGAAGCTGATATAATCGCAATGTTGATAATTATGTAGATGAGCATAGGGTGCGTCTCCTGACTTCTAATATTCACTGGAATATTATACCAATTTCAGTACATTTAAGCATTTGAAAACACTTTAAAATTAAAAAAGCTCGGGCATTCTGCAGCCCGAAACTTATACACCTTTCATATTACTCCAAAGTAATGTATGCAATTGTGGTAAAACATAGACTTGATTCATATCATTGCTTTGCATAACCTTATCTACAAGATTTTCGTAACGTTCAAGCAAACGTGCTGTATGATTTTCTACTTCATCATCTAAGTAAGGATTGCCGACTTGTAAATAAAATGGGAGATCTGGATAACGATGGTGCATTTGTTTAGCGAATTCATAATCTTCATCATCAAAGACAACAACTTTAAGATTTAATGTTTCTTTAACACATTGATCAATTACTTCATCAAGTATTTGTATGTTTGGTTTCATACCTGAACTCGGTGGTTTAGGACTGATTGTTAAATCATTGATTTGGCGCATCCACGGTTGGAAACGACTTCCTTGTGTTTCTAATGCACTTTCAATGTTCTTTTCTTCAAAGAGATCCACTAAATCTTGAATACCTTTAATTAATGCAGGATTACCGCCTGAAATTGTGACATGATTAAAGTAATCGCCGCCGATTTCATAAAGTCGGTCATAAATTTCTTCTGCAGTCATCATTTGAATTTCATCTTTCATACTGCCATCCCAAGTGAAACTGGAATCACACCAGCTGCATCGATAATCACAGCCAGCAGTTCGTACGAACATTGTTTTACGTCCGATGACACGGCCTTCACCTTGAATGGTCGGTCCGAAAATTTCTAATACAGGAATTTTACCCATGACGGAACTCCTTAGGACGATAAACCACATAGCTAGATGGAGTTTCACGTAAATAGACTTGTGCACATTTAGGACGGTTCGGCTGTTTCTCTAAAATTTCTTCTGTAAGTTGGCAAATAGTTTGTGCGACTACTTCAGTAGATGGCATTTTATCTTTGAACTGCGGTAAATCATTTAATAAATAATGATCGAACTGCTCATGAATTTGTTTTTTTAATGCTGCAAAGTTGATTAAGAAACCGCTATGATCAAGTTCGTCACCAACGATAGTTAAATTAACGAAATAAGTGTGACCATGCGTACGTACACATTTACCTGCATCTTCGCAAGGGATGTAGTGTGCAGCTGCAAAATGGAAATCTTTATTTAATTCGAAAGCATAGGGATGGGCAACTGTTGGATAAATTTGTTGTAACAAAATCAGTTCACTCCTTTTTCTGCTAAATAAGCATTTAAACCACGTGCGCGTAATTGACAAGCCGGACATTCACCGCAGCCATCTGCGATAATCCCGTTATAGCAAGTCAATGTGTTATATCTTACATAATCTAAGACACCAAGTTCGTCACTTAATGCCCAAGTTTCTTTTTTGTCTAACCACATTAACGGTGTATGAATGACAAAGTTTTTATCCATAGATAAATTCAATGTGACATTCATGGATTTCACAAAATCATCGCGACAATCCGGATAACCAGAGAAGTCTGTTTCACAGACACCTGTAATAATGTGACGTGCTTTAATCTGATAAGCTAACGCGCCCGCAAACGATAAAAATAATAAGTTACGTGCTGGAACGAAGGTGTTTGGTACACCATCATCAGTATCTTCAATTTGTAAATCATGTTGGGTTAACGCATTCGGTGTGAGTTGAGATAATAAAGACATGTCTAAAATGTGGTGCTTTAATCCTTGTTCTTGTGCGATTTGTTTTGCGACTTCAATTTCAGTATCGTGACGTTGACCGTATTGGAAAGTCACAAGTTCTACTTCTTTGAATTTTGCTTTCGCATAAAAGAGACAAGTCGTACTGTCTTGTCCGCCGCTGAAAACGACGAGTGCTTTATCATCATCAAGTTTATGGGGTGCCATAAGTCAATCTCTCCTTTAAAGTGATGACCTAGCTCGATCAATAAAAAACTCGAACGCTAAAGTGCGTGTATCTTGATGATTCAAAATAACGCTTTTAGGTTCGAGTTGATATAGACAATGACGTAGTATATTGACTATCTCTATAAAAGATAGACGATTGAAAGTAAAAGTCTAGTTTTTTATAGAGGGTATCAGCTAGGAACCTCTGTGTTTCTATGTCGATAGATAGAATAATATATTTCCTAAGTAAAATCAAGGTGTCTCTGCTTCTGCTATTACAAAATCGTGTGACATCTTGTAAAATGAAGTTAAAAGCATTGTTCGACGAAACAAATAGAATGTTGAGTAAGGGGACAAGTTGAGTATGATTATAATGATAGATAACAAAGACTCATTTACATATAACTTAGTAGATTATCTGAAGACAGAAAGTAATGAACGTGTGACAGTTATCGATGTAGATGACGTAGATATAGAAACATTAAAAACGATGCAGCCGCATGCGATTGTGATTTCCCCAGGCCCAGGAAGTCCAAGTGATTATCCGATTTTACATGAAGTCCTTAGCACGTTTGAAGATAGTGTACCTATTTTAGGTGTGTGCTTAGGATTTCAACTCATTGTTGAACATTACGGTGGTGCTATTATTCATAGTTCACGTCCTGTACATGGCCACACTACGTTGATTACCACAAATGAGCAAGGTATTTTTGCGGGGTTACCTAAACAATTTCATGTGATGCGTTATCATTCCTTATGTGCAGATGCATTGCGCATGCCAAGTGCGCTAGAAGTCACAGCATATAATGAAGAGCAAATTGTGATGGCAGTGGCGCATAGAAGTTATCCGATTTATGGTGTGCAATATCATCCTGAATCTATATTGAGTGAATATGGCCATGCGCAAATTCGACTATTTCTTCAACAGGCAGGTGAAAACATTGCGCGCGCACTTTAATTATCGATATTACACAGATGAAACAGACTATAAGCAATACCAATATTGTTTCAAGACAATTCTTGATCAAAAGATTGCTTATGATTTAAATGAGGTACATGAAGTCATTGATTTTGCTGAACAAGCACATCAGGCAGGTCATTTTGTTTGTCTGTATTTACCTTACGAAGCGGCACCTGCCTTTAATTCTGAAATGGCAGTACATCTACCAGAAACTTCCAATTATGTTTATGCGGCAGCCTATATATTTGAAGCACCTGAAACAAGGGAAGAAGTAAAAGATAAGGCTGTATCAGCACGTCCGCACTTTCATTTTCGTTTGTCGAAGCCAACTATGATTCAACATATCCAACAAGTTCAAGATGCGATTGTAGAAGGGAATACATATCAAGTGAACTATACAACACGTATGTATGATCGTATCCGTATGCCTATCAGTGAAATGTATGATTATTTAACACGAAGCAGTCACGGTAATTATACAGCGTTGCTTGATACCGATGAACTACAAATCGCCTCGATTTCACCTGAATTGTTCTTTCAAAGAGGTTCTTTTAAAACGATGGAGGACGTGGTATTAAGTAAACCGATGAAAGGCACTATGCCAAGAGGGAAAGATAAAGCAGAGGATGACTATTATTATCAACAACTCGCACAATCTAAAAAAGATCAAGCGGAAAATGTGATGATAGTAGATTTATTACGTAATGATATTGCACGTATTTCAAAACCAGGCAGTGTGAAAGTGTATCAACCGTTTCATATTGAACATTATCAAACTGTCTTTCAAATGACGAGTATGGTCACAGGACAATTACCGCAAGCAACGTCATTACAACGTATTTTGACTGCACTCTTTCCATGCGGTTCGATTACTGGTGCACCTAAATTAAATACGATGCGCTATATTAAAGCATTAGAAGGCACACCGCGACATGTATATTGTGGTACCATCGGGTTAATGATTCCAAACGGTCCCTCAATATTTAATGTACCGATACGTACGGTGCAATATATTGAAGACGAAGCAGTCTATGGTGTAGGTGCAGGTATTACGATTGATTCAGATCCAGAAGCAGAAGTCGCAGAGTTTGAAGCGAAAACTAAAATATTGGAGTGATAATGATGTACTTATTTGAGACAATGCGTTTATCAGAAGGTAAAATTCCACGTCGAGATTATCACAAAGCACGTATTTTACAGTCAGCTAAGGAGCTTTCTATTCCATTACCTGAAATTCAGTGGGAAGCATTTATCGCAGATATTAAAAAGGAATATCCAACAGGCACTTATCGTTTGAAAGTCATGGCAGATGAATCTGGCGAATTGACTTATCAATGTGTCGACTTACCTGAAAAAAGTAGTTTCACTGCTCAAGCGCAATTGATGCGTTCGGATTACCCAAAGTGGCAATACGTTAATAAAACGTCTCATCGTGAACATGTAGAACATCTTCATGAGACAGATGTTGTTCTTTTTTATAATCTGCAAGGTAAAATTTTAGAGTTTGATATCGGTAATGTGCTGATCAAAGAACAAGGTAAATACTACACACCTTGTTTTAATAATGACTTCTTAAAAGGGTGCATGCGTGCACAGTTATTAGATGAAGGTAAAGCAGAAGAAAGAGATTATACAATAGATGAGTTGAGAGAAAAATTGGAGGCACATGAAGCGGAGCTTTTCTTGATAAATAGCTTGCGAGAGGTTGCCGAGATACAGATTAATCTTTAAAATTAAGTATGATTAAACTTATAAGTAGCAGAAGGGTTTAAAAAGGTGGCAGCATGATTGGAATAGTCCTGATATTAATCATTGTGGTAATTTGGGTTGCGAAGCGGCTGGCACGCTATTTCCTACAACAGCAGAAACCTTTAGCAGCAAAAGCCGTCGTAGGTATAATGCTGCTTATCCAACTCGTGCTCGTATATTACTTTATGAAGATGATGATGACGTATATTTTAAGGTTACTAAATATCTTTTATAATCAATGAAGACCAGAGGTGCATTATGAAAATTTATAGTCAAGGTGACAAAGCAATTGTGGTTTCTGTGGAGAAAGAAGTCACGCAACATACAACAGAAGACCTGTTAGCATTACGTTCGTATTTATTAGAACAAAACTATCCATTTATTACAGAAATCGTGCCGACTGAATCTGATATGATGATTGTCTATAATGCGCGAGATATGATGAAACATCATCATATTACATCACCATTCCAATATATGACGGATTTACTGCACTCTATCAAAATCGAAGTCAGACATGGGGATGCTGTAAAAATGCCTGTAGAATTACCTGTCTACTATGGTGGCGAATACGGTCCGGATTTAGCAGAGTTGGTAGAATACTTCGGAATGAGTGAAGAAGAATTTATTTCATTGCATGCGAATAAAACATACTTCGTATCGATGATGGGCTATTCACCAGGATTCCCGTATCTAACAGGATTAAATGAACGTATTTATGTTAACCATACAGGAGATGAACAAAAATTTATTCCAGCAGGATCTGTCATCCTTGAAGGTAAGAAATGTGGTGTAGTCACAACTGATACATACGGTGACTGGCTTGTTATCGGTTATACACCTGTCCGTTTATTCAACCCAGAAAAAGAAGACTTCACTTTATTGAAGTTAGGTGATACTGTACGGTTCAAACCAGCTGAACCTGAAAATGAAAGTGAAGGAGGCAGTGAATCATGTCAATCATAATAGAAAATCCAGGACTTTTTTCAAGCTTCCAAGACTTTGGACGACAAGGTTACGAGCATGATGGCGTTATTCCTGGCGGTGCAATTGATTTCTTAGCACATGAAATTGCGAATCGCTTGGTTGCGAATGATAAAAATGAAGCAACGTTAGAGATGACGACAAAAATGGCGCGTATTCGCTTCACTGAGCCGACTTTAATTGCACTTTCTGGCGGCAACTTCAAAGCATGGACACAAAACATGCGCATTTTGCCGAACAAATTGTATTTAGTAGAAAAAGGAGATGTCCTACAGTTCTCTGAATCTAACCGTACATCTCGTGTTTACTTAGCAATCGGCGGCGGGGTAGAACTTGAAGAGTGGCTAGGTTCAACTTCAACAGACTTCCTATCTAAAATAGGTGGTTACGAAGGACGCGCATTGCAAGCAGGTGATGCGATTAATATGAAACGTAACTATACTAAACGTCATCTGAAATTATTTGATAACTTGAAGGTTACACATAAAACGGATTGGGGTATTGATGGTTATGCACTTTCTTTCAACTATATGTCTGATATGTTCCATGTAGTGTTAAATAAAGGAGCAGAGGACTTTGATGAAGAAACTTTAAATCGCTTTACATATGGTGAATACAAAGTAACCAGCAAAGCGAACCGTGCAGGGATGATTTTAGAAGGCGATCCAGTAAAGGCCTTTTATGAAGACATGCCGCCACATCAATCTGTAAAACGTGGTACGATTCAAGTGAAACGTGATGGTTCACCAATCATCTTATTAAATGACCACTATACATTAGGAAGCTATCCGCAATTAGGTACAATTGCGAGCTATCATTTAACAAAACTTGCGCAAAAACCACAAGGTGCGCGCTTAAAGTTCCAATATATTGATATTTATACTGCAGAAAATAACTTAATGAAATACAGCAGTTGGTTACAACAGCTATTCCATGGTATTGAATATCGTATGATGCAAGAAATGAATAAATAACATGACACATTAATTTAAATGAATTCAACTGAGAAAGCTGGTTACTTTCTCAGTTTTTTTAATGTGCAAAATGCACAATTACATTCTAAGGCTGGAGTCTGATTTAATCGTGTGTGATTTCCTGTATAATTTTATAATATTAACGCGAATTCAAAATAAAAGTGAACAAGCTTAACATGCATGATGAAAGCATTTTATCTTTTCTTAGCAATAAATTAACATAGAAAAAATATAGTGTAATATGTCAATTTTGGATAGGTTTCCGCTTGAAATGTCGTGTGAAATGTTCTATATTTAGTTACTGTACTACGTAATTTTTGTTACAATAGTGTTACAAAGAAGTAGGCAATGTAAATTTTTGATGAATATAAATTAGAGCAATTTAAATGAAAAATGACGCAATTATTGAAAATACAGAGATAAGAAGCAGCACGAGACTGCTTCGCTTTTAATTGATTGGCCATTGAGCAGCAATCTTTTCTATAAGAAACATTAAAAAGTAGACGGGAAATGGTACTGTTTGATGATTGATTGAATACTAAATAACAATAACGGGGGAGACACACATGAGTCTGCAGAAAAAGAAAATAAGCATTTTTGTCTTTTTCTTACTCACTGTTTTAACAGTTAGTTTGAAGACCTATTTTGCTTATTATGTTGATTTTTCTTTAGGAGTTAAGGGATTAGTCCAAAATTTAATTTTGTTAATGAATCCATACAGCTTACTCGCATTAATACTTAGCGTATTCTTGTTCTTTAAAGGTAAGAAGGCGTTTTGGTTTATGCTCATCGGCGGATTCTTATTAACTTTCTTGCTTTATGCAAACGTTGTTTACTTTAGATTCTTCTCAGACTTTTTAACATTCAGTACTTTAAACCAAGTAGGTAACGTTGAGTCTATGGGAGGCGCAGTATCTGCGTCATTCAAATGGTATGATTTCGTGTATTTCTTAGATACAATTATCTATCTGTTTATTTTGATCTTTAAATCAAAATGGTTAGATACACGTACTTTCAGCAAGAAATTTGTTCCAGTCGTAATGGCAGTTTCAGTTGCTTTGTTCTTCTTGAACTTAGCATTTGCAGAAACAGATCGTCCTGAATTATTAACTCGTACATTCGACCATAAATACTTAGTTAAATATCTTGGACCATATAACTTCACAGTTTATGATGGTGTGAAATCAATTCAAAACCATCAAGAGAAAGCAATGGCTTCTGAAGATGATTTAACAAAAGTATTGAACTACACAAAACAAAGACAAGCAGAAGTAGAACCTAATCCGGAATACTACGGTGCAGGTAAAAAGAAAAATATTATTAAAATTCATTTAGAAAGTTTCCAAACTTTCTTGATTAACAAAAAAGTCAATGGTAAAGAAGTGACACCTTTCCTTAACAAATTGTCTTCAGGACAAGAAGGTTATAAATATTATCCAAACTTCTTCCACCAAACTGGACAAGGTAAAACATCAGATGCGGAATTCACAATGGATAACAGCTTGTATGGTTTACCACAAGGTTCAGCGTACTCATTGAAAGGTTCTAATACGTATCAATCATTACCAGCAATTCTTGATCAAAAACGCGGCTACACAAGCAACGTTATGCACGGTGACTACAAAACATTCTGGAACCGTGATCAAGTTTACAAACATTTCGGTATTGATAAATTCTACGATGCGACTTACTACGATATGAGTCCTGAAAACATTGAAAACTTAGGATTGAAAGATAAACCGTTCTTTAAAGAATCAGCAGAATATCAATCTAAAATGAAAAAACCATTCTATTCACACTTGATTACATTGACAAACCATTATCCATTCACATTATCACCAGATGAAGCGGGAATTGAAAAGCCTAACACTGGCGATGCGACAGTAGATGGCTATGTACAAACAGCGAACTACATGGATAGTGCTTTAGAAGAATATATCAACGAATTGAAGAAAAAAGGTATCTATGATGACTCAGTGATTGTCATCTACGGTGACCACTATGGTATTTCTGAAAACCATAATAAAGCAATGGAAAAATTATTAGGTGAAGAAATTACACCAGCGAAATTTATGGACTTGAACCGTACTGGTTTATGGATGAAAGTTCCTGGTAAAGAAGGCGGCGTTGACAACACTTATGGTGGACAAATCGACGTAATGCCGACATTACTTCACTTAGAAGGTATCGATACTAAGAACTTCTTAATGTTAGGTACAGATTTATTATCTAAGGATCATAAACAAGTCGTACCATTCAGAAACGGTGACTTTATCACACCTGAATATAAATATGTGAATGGTAGAGCATTTGATAATAAAACAAATGAACCATTAGAAAAAGAACCTGCTGACTTAGAGAAAAATAAACAACAAGTTGAAAAAGACTTAGAAATGAGCGACAGTGTTCTTAATGGTGACTTATTCAGATTCTACAAAAATCCGGATTTCGATAAAGTAAATCCATCTAAATATCAATATAAAACAGGACCTAAAGGTTCTCAGAAAAAATAAACAATGACTTAGTCGTTTCAACAGCGGGTGAATCCTCTTATGGATTTGCCCGCTGTATTTTTTTGGTGCGAACCTTTACAAAACTTACACAATTATCCGCTTAAGATGAACCTGTAACAGTATCTTTTGACGTGCAAAGGGTGTATAATATATAGAACTGAAAATTGAGATAAAGGTTGAAAACTCAATTAAATGAACGGACTGAACATAAGTGGAGGCATGACATGGAAGCGTATAAAATTGAACATTTACATAAATCCTATGCAGATAAAGTGATTTTTGATGACTTGCACTTATCTGTTTCAGCACATGAACGTATCGGACTTGTAGGGATTAACGGTACAGGTAAAAGTACATTACTAAAAGTCATCGCAGGGCTGGATGATGACTTTGAAGCAGAAGTGAATTGTCCGAATGATTATCGCATTCGTTATTCTTCTCAAAAGCAAGATTTAACGAAAGACAGAACAGTGCTGGAAGAAGTTTTGAGTGCAGATACAGATACGGTGAAGTTAATCAGAGACTATGAAAAAGCAGTACAAGAGTATAGCCAAACGCAAAATGACCAAAACTTAAACCACATGATGAAAATGCAAGAGGCGATGGACCAAGCAGAAGCATGGGACTATAGTGCAGAAGTTAAAACGATTTTATCTAAACTCGGTATTCATGATACATCTGTATCGGTTAAATCGTTATCAGGCGGCCAACAAAAACGTGTCATTTTAGCAAAAACATTAATTGAACAGCCAGACTTATTATTACTAGATGAACCGACTAACCATTTAGATTTCGATTCAATAAAATGGTTGATCAACTACGTAAAACAATATCCACATACTGTGTTGTTTGTAACGCATGATCGTTATTTCTTAAATGAAGTTTCAACACGCATTATTGAATTGGATAGAGGCAAATTAACGACTTATCCAGGTAACTATGAAGACTATATTGCGATGCGTGCGGAAAACGAACAAATAGAGCAGCAACAAAACCAAAAAGCACGTGCTTTATATAAACAAGAACTTGCTTGGATGCGTGCAGGTGCAAAAGCAAGAACAACAAAACAACAAGCACGTATTAATCGCTTTAGTGATTTAGAAACACAAGTAAAAAATCAAACGACACGTGAAAGCGGACAATTGAATCTAGCGCATTCTCGTTTAGGTAAACAGGTCTTTGAATTAGATGATGTATCTAAAAGTATTGCGGATAAAACGTTATTTGAACATGTGACGCAAATTATACAAAACGGCCAACAAATCGGGATTGTCGGACCTAACGGTGCAGGCAAAACGACGTTGTTAAATATCCTTGCTGGTGAAGATACTGACTTCAGCGGAGAACTGAAAATCGGCCAAACAGTCAAAACAGCTTACTTTAAACAAACGGATGAACGTTTAGACAGAGATGTCCGTGTAATAGATTTCTTAAGAGAAGAAAGTGAAGTTGCGAAAGAAAAAGATGGTACGACGGTGTCAGTAACACAATTGTTAGAGCGTTTTTTATTCCCAAGTGCTACACACGGTAAAAAAGTGTATAAACTTTCTGGTGGCGAACAAAAACGCTTGTATTTACTAAGATTATTGGTTCATCAACCGAATGTATTGTTGCTTGATGAGCCGACAAATGACTTAGATACTGAAACGCTAACTATTCTTGAGGACTATATCGCAACTTTCGGTGGCACAGTTATTACTGTCAGCCATGATCGCTATTTCTTAAATAAAGTTGCACAGGAATATTGGTATGTGCATGACGGTCAAATTGAGCGTGTTATTGGAAGCTTTGAAGACTATGAAGCTTATAAGCAAGAACAAGAGAAACAACAAGCAGTTGCTAAAGCTCAACCAAAAGTTCAAAAAGAAAGACAACGTAAGGGATTGTCTTATAAAGAAAAACGTGAATACGATACGATTATGGAACGTATTGAAGAGACTGAAGCGCGTCTAGAAGTGATTGAACAAGAGATGGTAGACGCAAGTGATGATTATGCGAAAATTCAAGAACTGAATACTGAAAAAGAAGCATTAGAATCACAATATGAAGAAGACATGACACGATGGAGCGAATTAGAAGAATTAAAAGAACAATAAGGGGTCAATTTTATGGAAACGACATTATCGCATTATTTTGGATATAAAGATTTCCGTCCAGGACAAAGGGAGATTATTTCCAAAATACTAGACAAAAAGAATGTGCTAGGGGTATTACCTACTGGCGGCGGTAAATCATTATGTTATCAAGTGCCTGGATTGATAATGGGCGGCGTGACAATTGTGATCAGCCCATTAATTTCATTAATGAAAGACCAAGTCGATCAATTAAAAGCGATGGGCGTTAACGCTGCATTTTTAAACAGCAGCTTATCGCAAAAAGAACAACGAGCGATTGAAGAAGATTTACGTCAAGGTAAGATTCAATTCTTATACGCGGCGCCTGAACGTTTTGAGAATCGTCAATTTATGCAGTTGCTATTCGGATTAGATATTCACTTAGTTGCTTTTGATGAAGCACACTGTATTTCTAAGTGGGGACATGATTTCAGACCAAGTTACCAACAAGTCATTGATAAAGTCCTTTGCTTGCCGCAAGACTTTGCGATTGCTGCTTTAACCGCAACAGCTACTGTTGAAGTACAAAAAGATATTATGGAACGCCTGCATATCTCAGGCGCGAACCGAGTAAAAACAAGTATCAAACGTCCTAATTTAGTCTTTAAAGTCAATCCGACATATCAGAGGCAAAAATTTGTGATGGATTATGTAAAGGCACACAAACAACAAGCAGGGATTATTTATTGTTCAACAAGAAAACAAGTTGAAGAACTTCAACAAGTATTTGAAGATCAAAATATCAGCAGTGCCATTTATCATGCAGGTTTAACGAATAAAGAGCGTGATGAAGCACAAAATGATTTTGTCTTTGATCGCATTAAAGTTGTAATTGCGACGAATGCGTTTGGTATGGGGATTGATAAATCTAACGTGAGATATGTCATTCATTACAATATGCCAGGAGATTTAGAATCTTATTATCAAGAAGCTGGGCGTGCAGGACGTGATGGCTTAACAAGTGAATGTATCTTACTGTTTAGTGAACGTGATATTAATCTGCATCAATTCTTTATTTCATCTTCTAAGGGTGATGATGACTATAAAGAAAAAATGGGCGAGAAGCTCAATAAGATGATTCAATATACCAAAACAAAGAAGTGTCTAGAAGCTACATTGGTTCATTATTTCGAGCCAAATGAAAAATTAGAAGAATGTGGCCGCTGCAGTAATTGTCGTAATGAAAATAAAACGTATGATATGACGAATGAAGCGAAGAAAATCATCAGTTGTGTGGTGCGTATGGGTCAACAAGAGACTTATGGTGTGATTATTCAAGTGCTGAGAGGCGAGTTGTCTGATTACATCAAGTATAACCAATATGACAAATTACCAACTTTCGGTATTATGAAAGAGTATACGACATCAGAATGTAGTCATTTAATTGATGAATTGCGCTTCAAAGGCTTCTTAAACGAAAATGATGAGGTTTTAACTTGTGATAAAAAGGTTAAGCAAATACTAAGTGAGGATTTAAAAATTTATACTGTACCATTCAAGAAAAAATCTCGTGAAAAAGTCAATATCAATACTATTGAAGGTGTCGATAGAGCATTGTTTGATGCATTAGTACAAGTCAGACAAGAACTCAGCGAGAAATTAAATGTAGCACCGATTAGCATTTTTACTGATTTTACACTTGAAGAATTCGCCAAACGTAAACCTGAATCTAAACAGGAAATGATTGCGATTGACGGTGTCGGTAGTTATAAATTGAAACATTACTGTCCTCAATTTATTGAAACGATTCATAATTATAAAGCGCAAGTTTAATAGATTTAAATACAGAACAGCAAGTTTCACTGTGCTAACGATAGTGTGAGCTTGCTGTTCTTTTTTAAAATAGAAATAGAATGTGGGTGACCTATGCATGATTGAGTTAAAAAACGTTTCGAAGCAATACGGTAATAAAATGGCTGTCGAAGATGTCAGTTTTAACATTGAAGAAGGTGAGTTCTTCGTTTTAATTGGTCCTTCCGGCAGTGGTAAAACAACAACATTAAAGATGATTAACAGATTGATTCCTTTAACGAAAGGCTATATTTATTTCAAAGGTAAACCAATCAGTGATTTTCCTGTTTATGAAATGCGATGGGATATGGGTTATGTCCTTCAACAAATCGCGTTATTTCCGCATATGAAGGTTAAGGAAAATATTGCGCAAGTACCGCAAATGAAAGGTTGGGACAAAGCTAAGATAGACAAGCGTATTGATGAGTTGCTTGAGATGGTGAATCTAGATCCTGATACATATCGCGATCGCAAACCAGATGAATTATCAGGCGGACAACGTCAACGTGTCGGTGTTGTACGTGCATTAGCTGCAGATCCGCCAGTGATTTTAATGGACGAACCATTTAGTGCCTTAGATCCAATCAGTCGTACGAATTTACAAGAAGATTTGATTGAGCTGCAAGCTAAAATCAGAAAAACCATTGTCTTTGTGAC
This sequence comes from Staphylococcus sp. HMSC65H10, assembly GCF_001839185.1. Classification (NCBI taxonomy): domain Bacteria; kingdom Bacillati; phylum Bacillota; class Bacilli; order Caryophanales; family Staphylococcaceae; genus Staphylococcus; species Staphylococcus sp. HMSC65H10. The sequence goes on from NZ_KV840310.1 coordinate 153,325, forward strand.
ACATGATATTAATGAAGCGATGAAATTAGCAGATCGCATTTGTTTATTTAATGATGGACGTGTAGAACAAATCGATACACCTGATGGTTTTATGCAACATCCTAAGAATGATTTTGTGAGACAGTTTATTAATCAATATGACCATGCGGATACGTCTCACTTAACGCTTGAAAAACTTCTGCAAGGCAAACAACTTAAAACAGTTGATACACCAAACGATTTACCGGTGTTGTTGCCAGATACACCTTTAAACAAGGTATATGAAGATTTAACACACTATCCTAGTGTCGTAATTAAACAACATGATCAACACCATCTCTTAACACGAGAAGATGTCTTTAAGTTTTTAGCTCAAAGTAAGAGAGGTGACGTATCATGAATGCATTCTTTCAAACATTCTCAGAGCGAAAAGGGGAATTGCTGAGCACGCTGTTAGAACATATGCAAATTTCCTTTATCGCATTGTTAATTGCTTGTTTAATCGGAGTACCGCTTGGTATCTTACTGACGAAAACAAAACATTTTTCTGAAGCGGTCATCAACGTTGCCGCTGTGATGCAGACGATTCCTTCACTAGCTTTATTAGGACTAATGATTCCATTGTTTGGTATTGGAACAGTGCCAGCGATTATTGCATTAGTTGTATATGCGTTACTGCCAATTCTACGCAATACATATACTGGTATTAAGGAAGTTGATCCGTCTCTTGTTGAAGCAGCGAAAGGTATCGGAATGAAACCTGGACGTCGTTTGACGAAAGTTGAGTTGCCGATTGCGATGCCGATTATTATGGCAGGTATTCGTACTGCAATGGTGTTAATCATTGGTACTGCAACACTTGCAGCATTAATCGGTGCAGGCGGCCTTGGTGATTTAATCCTATTAGGTATCGACCGTAACAACAGTTCGTTAATTTTATTAGGTGCGATTCCAGCTGCTATTTTGGCGATTGTCTTTGACTTAGCCTTACGTTTCATGCAGAAACTATCATATAAGAAATTGTTGATTACTTTAGGCACTATCGTGTTAGTTGTAGCACTTGTTATTGTTATCCCAATGTTAGGCGGCAAAGGCGATAAAATCACGATTGCCGGCAAGCTTGGTTCAGAACCATCAATCATTACGAATATGTATAAGATTTTAATCGAAGAAGAAACAGACAACACAGTGGATGTTAAAGATGGCATGGGTAAAACATCATTCTTATTCAATGCTTTAAAATCTGGCGATATTGATGGCTATTTAGAATTTACAGGAACAGTTTTAGGTGAATTAACTAAAGAACCACTGAAATCCAAAGAAGAAGCTAAAGTGTACGAACAGGCAAAACAAAGTCTAGAGAAAAAAGAAAACATGACGATGTTGAAACCGATGAAATACAACAACACTTACACATTAGCTGTGAAGCGTGACTTTGCGAAGAAACACGGATTGAAAACAATTGGTGATTTACAAAAAGTTGAAGATGATATCAAACCTGGTTTCACTTTAGAATTTAACGACCGTCCTGACGGTTATAAAGCCATTTCTAAAGCATATGATTTAAACTTTAATAAAGTTCGTACAATGGAACCGAAATTACGTTATCAAGCTGTTGAAAAAGGTGACATCAATTTAATTGATGCTTATTCAACAGATGCAGAGTTGAAACAATACGATATGGTCATTTTAGAAGATGACAAACACGTCTTCCCACCATATCAAGGTGCACCGATGTTTAAAGAGAAATATCTCAAAGAACATCCTGAAATCATCAAACCGCTCAATAAATTAGCAGGTAATATCACTGATGAAGAAATGCAAGAAATGAACTACAAAGTCACAGTGAAAGACGAAGATCCGTATCATGTGGCGAAAGAGTATTTAGAGAAACACAATTTAGTTAAGTAATATGAATAAGAAAGTCTGGGTGTTTTAACTCAGGCTTTCTTTTTAGTTTTAACATAATCGAGGTACAATAAATTTGTCGTTGCCAAAGGGTTGCTTAAAGGTATATAATTATCAGTAAATTCAAAATTATTAGAAGGCAAAATATGGGAGGCAGATGTATCTATGAAAGAACAAATTAAACAGCTCTCAGCGTATCAACCAGGCTTATCACCAAGAGCGTTAAAAGAAGAATTCGGTTTAGACATTGAATTACATAAACTAGCATCAAATGAAAACTTATATGGTCCTTCACCTAAAGCGAAAGAAGCGATTAAAGCGCATGTAGATGAAGTGTTGTATTATCCTGAAACAGGTGCACCGACATTACGCAAGGAAATTGCGAAAGGGTTAGGCATTGATGAAAATCGTATTTTATTTGGAGCTGGCTTAGATGAGGTTATCTTAATGATTTCTCGTGCGGTATTAACGCCCGGAGACAAGATTGTGACAAGCCAAGCGACATTTGGTCAGTATTATCATAATGCGATTGTGGAAGCGGCAGAGGTCGTACAAGTACCTTTAAAATCTAATGGTCAATTCGATTTAGATGGTATTTTAGAAGCGATTGATGAAGACACTGCATTAGTATGGATTTGTAATCCAAATAACCCGACAGGCACATATGTGACACATGATGATTTAGAAGCGTTCTTAGAAAAAGTGCCAAGTCATATTCCAGTTTTAGTTGATGAAGCATACTTTGAATTTGTGACTGCGGAAGATTTCCCAGATACATTAAAGTTACAAGAACGTTTTCCAAATGCGTTCTTAATGCGTACGTTCTCTAAAGCATATGGTCTAGCAGGTCTAAGAGTCGGTTATATCATTGCGACTGAAGAAGCAATTCATAACTATAATATTATTCGTCCACCGTTTAACGTAGGGCGCTTATCAGAATATGCGGCAGTCGCAGCATATCAAGATCAAGATTACTTAAAAGACATTCAACAAAAAAATGCTGAGGAACGTGCAAAATTCTTTGAAATTCCAGAAAGCAAATATTTCTTTGACAGCCAAACGAACTTTGTCTTTGTGAATACGAAACGTCCGCATGACTTATACAAAGCGTTATTAAAAGTCGGATGTATTACGCGTGAGTTCCCGATTGGTGTACGTATTACCATTGGCTTCCCAGAACAAAATGATAAAATGATCGAAGTGCTTAAAGACTTTGATTTTGAAGCATAACCGATAACAAAACAAGTATCAACATAATTTCGTGTTGATACTTGTTTTTACTTTACATATTTTCAAATCAGACTTCACAACTCTATAAAATAAATATGCTATACTCGAAGAGAAGAAAAGGAAAGGAAGTTGCTATCAGTAATGAAGAGAGAATCAATAGCGATTGATATGGATGAAGTTCTAGCGGATACAATCAAAGCATTGATTGAAGAAGTGAATAAACGCACAGATTTAGGTATTAAAGAGGCATTATTAGATGGGAATAAACTACGTCACTTTATGCCTGAACATGAAGGGGTACTTGATGAAGTATTAAAACAACCAGGATTCTTTAAGAATTTAGAAGTTATTAAAGATTCACAAGAAGTGGTGAAGAAGTTAGCTGAACACTATGATATTTATATTGCGACAGCCGCAATGGATGTGCCGACTTCATTCCATGAAAAATATGAATGGTTAAGAGTACACTTCCCATTCTTAGATCCGCAACAATTTGTCTTCTGCGGTAGAAAGAATATTGTCAAAGCAGATTATTTAATCGATGACAATCCAAGACAACTTGCACGCTTTACAGGGAAACCAGTGATGTATACAGCACAACATAACATCCACAATAAAGACTTCGATCGTGTCAATAACTGGAAAGAAGTTGAACAATATTTCTTAGGAAATAAATAAGTTAGAGTTAATAGAGACGGCTATAGCCGTCTCAGACCGTAGACAAACTACCGTTATAACTTG